>DASVMA010000315.1:0-1606 GCA_036384595.1 Cellulomonas sp.
CCTTCCCGGCCACTCACCGCTCCGGGCCACCGAGGAGACGCACCATGACCGAAGCCGCACCGATCCCCCGCCGCCACTGGTTCGCGATGGGGACGCTCGCACTCGGGGTCTCGCTCGTCATCATGGACGCCACGATCGTCAACGTCGCGCTCCCGGTGGTCATCGAGGACCTCGGGCTCGACTCGTCGGGCGCCCAGTGGATGAACGCCATCTACTCGCTGGTCTTCGCCTCGCTCATGCTCACGGTCGGCCGGTTCGGCGACCTCTACGGCCGCAAGCGCCTGTTCACAGCAGGGCTCGTCCTGTTCATGGCCGCGAGCCTGTTCGCTGGAGCCTCGGTCAACCCCGCGATGCTCATCGGCTCACGCCTGGTCCAGGGCCTGGGTGCCGCGATGGTCCTGCCGAGCACGCTCTCGACCCTCAATGCGATGTTCCAGGGGCGCGAGCGTGGCATCGCGTTCGCGATCTGGGGCTCGACGATCGGCGGCATGGCCGCGGTCGGCCCGCTCCTCGGCGGCTGGCTCGCGACGGACGTCAGCTGGCGCTGGGCGTTCTGGCTCAACATCCCGTTCGGGCTGCTCGCGCTCGTCGGCATCGCGCGGTACATCGACGAGACCCGCGACACGACGCTGCGCCGCGGCGCCGACGTGCCCGGCGTGCTCCTGTCGAGCCTCGGGCTGGCCGGCATCGTGTTCGGGCTGATCGAGGGCCAGTACTACGGGTGGTGGCAGCAGGGCTCGGGCACGGCCTCGCCGGTCCCGTTCGCGCTCATCGGCGGCGTGGCGCTCGTCGCGGCGTTCGTGGTCGTCGAGCAGCGGCGCGTGCTGGCCGGCAGGGTCGCCCTCGTCGACCTGGGGCTGCTGCGGATCCGCTCGTTCCGGTTCGGCATCATCGCCGCGCTCATCGTGGCGCTCGGCGAGTTCGGCCTGCTGTTCACGCTTCCGCTCCTGCTGCAGGGCGCGCTCGGCTACTCGGCGCTCGGCACCGGCTTCCTCGTCCTGTGGCTCGCCGTGGGCACGTTCCTGGTGTCAGGCGCGACGCCGCAGCTCACCGCGCGGATCGGTCAGCGCGCCGTCGTGCGCGTCGGCCTGGGCCTCGAGACCGTCGCGATCGCCGGCCTGGCCGTCACGCTCAGCACAAGTGTCCCGGGCTTCGTCATCGCCGTGTGGCTGTTCGTCTACGGCGTCGGCGTCGGCATGGCGACCGCGCAGCTCACGAGCGTCATCCTCGTCGAGGTGCCCCTGGCGGCGAGCGGGCAGGCGTCGGGCTTCCAGACCACCGTCCGCCAGCTCGGCTCCGCGCTGGGCGTCGCGCTGCTCGGCGGCCTGCTCGTGGCCAACGTGACCTCGCAGACCACGGCCCGACTGGCTGGTTCCGACCTCACGCCCGCGCAGCGCGAGCAGGTCGTGGCCGTGGTCCACGGGACCGCCGGCGCGGGCATCCCGTCGCTGGCTGCCAACCCCGCGACCGCCGCCGCGGCCGTGGACGCCGAGCAGTCGCTCGTGCACGCCAGCAAGATCACGACGGGCATCGCCGCCGGCGTCCTCGCGATCGGGCTGGCCGCGACTCTCGCGCTCCCGCCGCTGCCCGCGGACGCCACCCCGCT
>DASVMA010000316.1:0-2198 GCA_036384595.1 Cellulomonas sp.
CTCTGGGGAAGGCGGCCGTCAGGAGTCGAGAGGGTCGAGCACCTGCAGCGCAGCGGCGTGGAGCAGACCGTTGGAGACCAGTGCCGACCCGCCGAACGGTCCGGGCACGCCGGTGATCGACGTGAAGGTGCCACCTGCCTCGGTGACGATCGGGACGAGCGCGGCCATGTCGTGCAGGGCGAGGTCGGGTTCCGCCGAGAGGTCCACGGCCCCCTCGGCGACCAGGACGTGGGACCAGAAGTCACCGTAGGCGCGCGTGCGCCACACCTGGCGACCGAGCTCGAGGAAGTGGTCGAGCATCCCGCGCTGCTCCCACCCGGTCAGGCTCGAGTAGGAGAACGACGCGTCCTTGAGGGTGCTCACCCCGGAGACCTGGAGGCGCGACGCGGCGGCGAGCGACTTGCCGGTCCACGCACCTGAGCCCTGTGCGGCCCACCACCGTCGGCCGAGCGCCGGCGCGCTCACGAGCCCGACGACCACCTCGTCGCCGTCGAGGAGGGCGATGAGCGTCGCCCAGACGGGGACGCCGCGGACGAAGTTCTTCGTGCCGTCGATCGGGTCGATCACCCACCGGCGCGGACCGTGCCCGGTGTCGGGCATCTCCTCGCCGTGCACGGCGTCGCGGGAGCGGGCCCGCGAGAGCTGGCCGCGGATGATCTCCTCGGCCGTGCGGTCGGCGTCCGTCACCGGGGTGAGGTCCGGCTTCGTCTCGATGCGGAGGTCCTGTGCCTTGAACCGGGCCATGGTGACGGAGTCGACCTGGTCGGCCATGACGTGGGCGAGGCGCAGGTCGTCGTCGTAGCCGGGGCGCAGGGTCATGCGAGACACCGTACTGGCGCCGGGTCCGGGCCTGGGGAGACCCACCGCGGCGACGCCACCGGCATCAGACCCCGCCGACGTCGGGGGCGGAGCTCACCGTGGGCTCCGCCTCGGCGGCGCCCGTCCGGCTCGCGAAGAGTCGACGGAACGACTCCACGCGGGCGGCGCGCGCGAGCCGCACGTGCTCGTCGGGCGCACCCGCGACCCACGCGTCGAGGACGCAGTCGGGCGCGTCGGCCGTGTGCGTGCAGCCGCGCGGGCAGTCGTCGGCGACCTCGGCGAGGTCGGCGAACGCCCCCAGCAGGTGCTGAGGGTCGACATGCGCGAGACCGAAAGAACGCACCCCGGGCGTGTCGATGACCCACGTGGGCGTCACGGTGTCCGGCAGGACGACCCGGAGGGCCACCGCCGAGGACGACGTGTGCCGCCCGCGCCCGGTCGTGTCGTTCACCACGCCCGTCGCCCGGTACGCGCCCGGGACCAGCGCGTTGACGAGGGTCGACTTCCCGACGCCGGAGTGCCCGACGAGCACCGACGTGCGCCCGGCGATCGCGGCACGGAGCTCGTCCAGGCCGACGATGCCGTCGGGTCCACGGCTCGTGATGACGACGCGCACACCGATCGGCTCGTACATCGCGACGAGCTCGGCAGGATCGGCCAGGTCCGCCTTGGTCAGGGCGAGGAGCGCGTCCATGCGTGCGTCGTAGGCAGCCGCGACGCAGCGGTCGATCATGCGCGTGCGGGGCTCGGGGTCGGCAAGGGCAGTGACGATGACCAGCTGGTCGGCGTTCGCGACGATGACACGCTCGACCGGGTCGGAGTCGTCGGCGGTGCGGCGCAGCACGGTGGTGCGCTCACGGATCCGCACGATCCGGGACAGCGAGCCGTCGACGCCCGACGTGTCGCCGACGAGGTCCACGCGGTCCCCGGGTACGACGCGTTCCCGGCCCAGCTCGCGGGCCTTCATCGCGATGGCCTTGCGCTCGCCGGGCCCGCCGGCGTCCACGAGCACGGTGTACCGGCCGCGGTCGACGCCCGTGACGAACCCCACCTCGGAGTCGGCGTGCTCGGGCCGGGTCTTCGTGCGTGGCCGTGTGCCGCGGCGCCCCGGTCGGATCCGGACGTCCGACTCGTCGAGGGCTCGGCGCGCCACGGTCAGCAGCCCCCGCCGCGGACGGGCGTCATGCGAGCATCCCGGACCACAGTCCGACGAAGTCGGGGATCGTCTTGGTGGTCGTCGCGACGTCCTCGACGCGGACCCCGGGGACCGCGAGTCCGATCAGCGCACCCGCGGTCGCCATCCGGTGGTCCTTGTAGGTGCGCACGGTGCCGGCCCTGAGCGGTCGCGGCGTGATGACGAGACCGTCCGACGTCTCCTC
>DASVMA010000317.1:0-2376 GCA_036384595.1 Cellulomonas sp.
GCGAGCTCGAGGTCCGGGTGAGCGGCCCGCAGCGGGCCGAGGCGCTCGCTGCGCTCGTGGAGGCGGTGGAGGGCGGCTTCGGCAAGGTGTGATCACCGTCTCATCGACTGCAGTGGGTGCAACTTTGCACCGTGTGTAATATTGCGTCCATGCAAGCCGAGACTGCGCCGACCCCCGCAGCACACGCCACCGCGCCCAGCGGTGCCGGCTTGCGCGAGCGCAAGAAGGTCGCCCGCCGCGAGGCCCTCATCGACGCGACCCACCGGCTCGTCGCCGAGCGCGGCCTCGACGCCGTCACCATCGACGCGATCTGCGCCGAGGTCGGTGTCTCGCCCCGGACGTTCTTCAACTACTTCGAGACCAAGGACGACGCCGTGCTCGGCATCGGTCCGTGGTCGCTCGACCCGGCGGTCGCCGACACCTTCGCGGCAGGGGGGCCCACCGGGAACCTGTCCGCGGACCTGCTCGTGGTCGTCACGGAGCTGCTCGACAAGCCCGCGTTCGGCAAGGAGCGCATCGCTGCCGCGTTCGAGCTCGCCCGCCAGGAGCCGCGGCTCCTCGTGCGGCACCTGACATGGATGGAGCAGCACCGTCATGACATCGACGCGCTCGTCACGCGTCGGCTGGCCGTGACGGGGGAGACCGGCGGCGACCTGGTCGGCATGCTGCTCATGGTCCTGACTCACATGACGTACGTGCGCTGGGAGGCAGCCGGCGGTACCGGTGACGCCCGCGCACACCTGCCGGACGTCGTCGGCGACCTGCGTTCCCTTCTCGGCGCGCCCTGACACGTGCCGACCCCCCGCTCGTCCCGTACCGAACGACCGATCACCCAGAACGAGGACCTCATGGCTACCGCCGTCTCCGCACAGCCCGGCATCGCGAGCGACAGGCCGCCCGTCGTGCTGACCAGGCGCACCGTCTGGCTCATCTTCGGCGCACTCATGGCGAGCATGTTCATGTCGTCGCTCGACCAGTCGATCGTGGGCACAGCGCTGCCGACGATCGTCGGCGACCTCAACGGGGTGGCCCACCAGGGCTGGGTCGTGACCGCCTACATCATGGCGATCGCCATCGTCATGCCGCTCTACGGCAAGTTCGGCGACCTCTGGGGTCGGCGCTGGCCGTTCCTCGTCGCGATCGGGCTCTTCACGCTCGCGTCGGCCGGGGCGGGGTTCGCGAACACGCTCGGCGAGCTCGTGCTGTGGCGCGGCATCCAGGGCCTCGGCGGTGGCGGGCTGATGATCCTGAGCCAGGCAATCATCGCCGACGTCGTGTCGGCGAAGGAGCGCGGCAAGTACATGGGTCCGATGGGTGCGCTGTTCGGCATCTCGTCGGTCATCGGGCCGCTGCTCGGCGGGGCGTTCACCGAGCACGCGAACTGGCGCTGGTGCTTCTGGATCAACATCCCGATCGGCATCGCCGCGTTCGCCGTCGCGTGGTTCGCGCTCAAGCTCCCGAGCCACCGCTCGGGCAGGAAGATCGACGTCGCCGGCATCGTGCTCCTCGTCGTCGCCACGTCGGGCCTCATCCTCACGACGAGCTGGCAGTCGATCAGCGGCACCCGCGGCTACGACTGGACCGACGGACGGCTCGTCGCACTCGTCGCGGGGACGGTCGTCGCCGCGCTGGCCTTCGTGCTCGTCGAGCAGCGCGCCGCCGAGCCGCTCCTGCCGCTGCACCTGTTCAAGAACCCGACCTTCGCGATCGCGACCTCGGTCGGCCTGATCATCGGCATGGGCATGTTCGCCGCGCTCGCGTTCCTGCCGACGTTCCTGCAGATGTCGACCGGCGCGAGCGTGACCGGGTCGGGCTTCCTCATGCTCCCGATGATGGCCGGCGTCATGCTCACGGCGATCGGCTCGGGCATCGCGATCACGAAGACGGGCCGCTACCGCATGTACCCGATCGTGGGCATGGCCCTCGCGACCGGTGGCCTCATGTGGCTCACGCAGCTGCAGGGCGGCATGTCGATGGTCCTGTTCAGCGCGATGATCTTCGTGCTCGGCCTCGGCCTCGGCCTTGTCATGCAGACGATCGTGCTCGCGGTGCAGAACTCGGTCGACCCGCACGAGATCGGCACCGCGACCAGCGCGAACAACTTCTTCCGCGAGATCGGTGCGGCCGTCGGTGTGGCGCTGTTCTCGACGATCTTCACCGGGCGCCTCACCGACCGGCTCACCGACGTGTTCGCGAGCGTGCCGGGCGCCGCCGCCGGTGCAGGGTCGGGTGGCGCCTCGCTCACCCCGGCGATCGTCGCGACGATGCCCGAGCCGTTGCACTCCGGGGTCGTCGCCGCCTACACCGGCGCGCTCGCTCCGGCGTTCTGGTACCTCGTGCCGCTCGTCGCCGTCGCCTTCGTGCTGACGCTGTTCC
>DASVMA010000318.1:0-5765 GCA_036384595.1 Cellulomonas sp.
CCGAGGACACCGCCGAGGAGCTGGGGCTGGGCGCGCGGATGCGCCTCGTGTCGTTCGCCTACGCGGGCGTCGACCCCGCCGTGATGGGGATCGGCCCGGTCCCCGCGACGCACAAGGCGCTCCGGCGGGCCGGCCTGTCCATCGAGGACATCGGCCTGTTCGAGATCAACGAGGCGTTCGCCGTCCAGGTGCTGTCGTTCCTCGACGCGTTCGGCATCGCCGATGACGACCCGCGCGTCAACCCGTACGGCGGCGCGATCGCCGTCGGTCACCCGCTCGCCTCCTCGGGAGTCCGGCTCATGACGCAGCTCGCGCGCCAGTTCGCCGAGCGCACCGACGTCCGGTACGGCATCACGACGATGTGCGTCGGGCTCGGCCAGGGCGGGACGGTCATCTGGGAGAACCCGAACCACCCGGACTACGAGGGCTACCGGCCCGCCGCCATGACCATCGACGGGAGCGCCCGATGAGCACGCCATCGCCCACGACATCCGCCGCACCGCGACCCGAGCGCGTCGCCCACGCCCTGGTCCGGGACGTCGCCCTGCCCGGCGCCGCCGGGACGCTCGCGCTGGTCACCCTCGACAACGGTCTCGACCACACCAAGCCCACGACGCTCGGGCCCGCGGGCCTCGCGGAGCTGCACGCCGCCCTCGTCGAGCAGCAGCGCCGGGCCCTCGCCGGCGAGATCGTCGCCGTCGGCGTGACCGGCAAGCCGTACTACCTTGCCGCGGGGGCCGACCTCACCGCGGTCACAGCGATCTCGGACGTCTCCGCGGCCCGCCAGGTCGCCGAGGCCGGCCACACGACCTACCGGCTGCTCGGCGAGATGGGCGTCCCCACGTTCGCCTACATCAACGGTGCGGCCCTCGGTGGTGGCCTCGAGCTCGCGCTCAGCTGCACCTACCGGACCGTCGGCGCCGACGTCGGTGCGCTCGCCCTGCCCGAGGCCTACCTCGGGCTCGTGCCCGGCTGGGGCGGCTGCTACCTGCTGCCGCACCTCGTCGGTGTCCGCCGGGCCCTCGAGGTCATCCTCACGGGTCCGCTCGGCGGCAACCGGATGACCAAGGCCGCCGACGCGCTCGAGCTCGGTCTCGTCGACGCCGTCTTCCACCCCGCCGACTTCCTCGAGCAGTCGCTGGCCTGGACGGCGGACGTCCTCGCGGGGCGCGTCGTCCCGGTCCGCGCCGAGATCGAGTCGCAGGAGGAGTGGGACGCGGTCGTCGCGGGCGCTCGCGCGCAGCTCGACCAGCGACTGCACGGCGCCAAGACGGCTCCCTACCGTGCGCTCGAGCTGGTGGCCGCCGCACGGACGGCCGACCGCGACTCGGCCTTCGCGGCCGAGGACGACGCGCTCACCGAGCTGATCATGACCGACCAGCTGCGCGCCGGTCTCTACGCGTTCGACCTGACGAGCCGCCGCGCGCGCACACCCGCGGGCGCTCCCCCGGCGGAGCTCGCCCGCCCGGTGCGGTCGGTCGGCATCGTCGGGGCCGGCCTCATGGCCGGCCAGCTCGCGGTCCTGATCGCGCGTCGGCTGCGGGTCCCCGTCGTCATGCGTGACATCGACGACGCCCGCGTCGCCGCAGGCCTCGCAGGCATCCGCTCGCAGGTGGAGCGGCAGGCCGCCAAGGGTCGCATGTCGCCCGACGAGGCCAACCGGGTGCTCGCCTCCATCTCGGTCAGCACCGACCTGTCGACGCTCGCGGGCGCCGACCTCGTCATCGAGGCCGTCACCGAGGTCCTCGCGCTCAAGAAGCGCGTGTTCGCCGAGCTCGAGGATGTCATCGCGGACGACGCGGTGCTGGCCACGAACACGTCCGCGCTCTCGGTCACGGCGATGTCGGAGCACCTGCGTCACCCCGAGCGGGTCGTGGGGATCCACTTCTTCAACCCGGTCGCCCAGATGCCGCTCATCGAGGTCGTCCGCACCGCGTCGTCCACGGACGCGGCCGTCGCAACCGCGTTCGCCCTCGCGAAGCAGCTCGGCAAGACCGCCGTGGGTGTCGCGGACCGCCCCGGGTTCGTCGTCAACCGGTTGCTCCTCCGGCTGCTCGCCGAGGTCGCCGCCGCGGTCGAGGGTGGCACCCCGGTCCGCACGGCCGACGTCGCGCTGCGTCCCCTGGGGCTGCCGATGGGGCCGTTCGCGCTCATCCAGCTCGTCGGGCTGCCCGTGGCGCTCCACGTGCTCAGCACCCTGCACGACGACCTCGGCGAGCGCTTCCCGCTCTCCCCCGGGCTCGAACGCCTGGCGACGCAGGGTCGGCGGCTCGTCCCCGAGCCGGACGGGCACGGCGCGGAGCTCGAGGTGGATCCCGCGATCCAGGACGCGTTCGACGTGTCGGGCGGACCCTCGACGGCCGCTCCGCTCGACGAGGCAGGTGTGCTCGACGCCGTCCTCACGGGCCTCACCGAGGAGATCGGCCTCATGCTCGACGAGGGCGTCGTCGCGTCACCCGACCAGATCGACCTCTGCATGATCCTGGGCGCGAACTGGCCGCTGCACCTCGGCGGGATCAGCCCGTACCTGGACCGCACGGGGTACTCGGAGCGGGTCCTGGGTCGCCGTCTCCTGCCGCGCGGAGTCGCGGACGTCCCCGTCGCCGGCTGAGCGGCGCGCGGACCAGAGGGGTCAGAAGACGGTCAGCCCCCGGGCTCGGAACTGCTCGCGCACGCGGGTGACGAGCTCGGGGGTCGGCGGGGACGTGTCCTCGAGCTCGTAACGCATCCCGAGGCTGTCCCACTTGTCCCGGCCCATCTGGTGGAACGGGAGCACCTCGACGCGTGTCACGGTCGGCAGGGTCGCGACGTAGTCCGCGACGGCATCCACGTTCTCGGGCGCGTCGGTCAGCCCGGGGACCAGCACGAACCGGATCCAGATCTCGGTGCCGCGCGCAGCGAGCCGACGACCGAAGTCGATCGTCGGCTGCAGCTCGCGACCGGTGACGCGCTTGTAGGTCTCGGGGATGCCCGACTTCACGTCGAGCAGGACCAGGTCGATGTCGTCGAGCATCTCGTCGGTGCAGTGCGCGCCGAGGAACCCCGAGGTGTCGAGCGCCGTGCGCAGGCCCATCTCCTTCGCGCCACGCAGGATCCGGGCCACGAACGCGGGCTGCATGAGGGGCTCGCCGCCCGAGATCGTGACGCCGCCGCCCGTGACCTCGAAGATGCTCTTGTACCGGGAGATGCGCTCGAGCAGCTCGGTCGCGGTCACGGGCTCGCCGCGCCGCATCTCCATCGTGTCCGGGTTGTGGCAGTACAGGCACTGCAGCGGGCACCCCGAGAGGAAGACCGTCATCCGGGTGCCGGGTCCATCGACGGCCGTCACGAGCTCCCACGAGTGCAGGGAGCCGAGCTCACCGGCCCTGACCTGGGCGAACTTCTCGGAACGGCCGACCTCGCTCACCTCGAGACCCGACGTCCCGGCGGTCGCGCGGTGGTGTGAACCACCGACGACCGGCAGGTTCAGCCCGATCACGGGGGCGCCGACCTGGTCGGCACCCTGGGGTGCTGCCGTCGTGACGTTCATGAGGGGCTGATCCTGCCGGTCGTGGTGGTGCGGCTCAGAGGCCGCCGTGGAAGGTGCGCGAGAGCACGTCGAGCTGCTGGTCGCGCGTCAGCCGGACGAAGTTGACCGCGTAGCCGGAGACCCGGATGGTCAGCTGGGGGTAGTTCTCGGGGTGCTCCATGGCGTCCTCGAGGGTCTCACGGTTGAGCACGTTGATGTTCAGGTGGTAACCGGAGGAGACGTTGTACCCGTCGAGCAGGCCGACCAGGTTCGCGACCTGCTCGTCCTTGGTGCGGCCGAGGCCCGAGGGCACGACCGTCGACGTGAGCGAGATGCCGTCCTGCGCCTCGGAGTACGGCAGCTTCGCGACCGACAGGGCCGAGGCGAGCATGCCGTGCGTGTCGCGGCCGTTCATCGGGTTGGCACCCGGGGCGAACGGCTCGCCGCGGCGGCGACCGTCGGGCGTGTTTCCCGTGGCCTTGCCGTAGACGACGTTCGAGGTGATGGTCAGGACCGACTGGGTGTGCAGCGAGTCGCGGTACGTCTTCTGCGCACGGATCTTGTCCATGAAGCTCGTGACGACCTGGATCGCGATGTCGTCGGCACGGTCGTCGTCGTTCCCGAACATCGGGAACTCGCCCTCGACCGTGTAGTCGGTCACGAGACCGGACTCGTCGCGCACGGGCCGGACGGTCGCGTACTTGATCGCGGAGAGCGAGTCGGTGACGACCGACAGGCCGGCGATGCCGCACGCCATGGTGCGCAGGATGGTCCGGTCGTGCAGGGCCATCTCGAGGCGCTCGTAGGCGTACTTGTCGTGCATGTAGTGCACGCAGTTGAGTGCGTCGACGTAGGTCTCGGCGAGCCAGTCGGTCAGCTTGTCGAACTTGGCCGAGACGTCGTCGAAGTCGAGCACGTCACCGGCAACCGGGGCGCTGACCGGGGCGATCTGCTTGCCGCTGATCTCGTCACGCCCGCCGTTGATCGCGTAGAGCAGCGTCTTGGC
This sequence comes from Cellulomonas sp., assembly GCA_036384595.1. Lineage (GTDB taxonomy): Bacteria > Actinomycetota > Actinomycetes > Actinomycetales > Cellulomonadaceae > Cellulomonas_A. The sequence continues at coordinate 4,515 of DASVMA010000318.1, forward strand.
GAGGTTGACGCGCGCGCCGAAGAACTGCATCTGCTTGCCGACCCGCATCGCGGAGACGCAGCAGGCGATCGCGGCGTCGTCACCCCAGCAGGAGCGGATGAGCTCGTCGGACTCGTACTGGATCGCCGAGGTGTCGATCGACACCTGCGCGCAGAACGCCTTGAAGCCCGCGGGGAGCAGGTTGCTCCACAGGACCGTGAGGTTCGGCTCGGGCGCCGGGCCCAGGTTGTAGAGCGTCTGGAGGAAGCGGAACGAGGTCTTGGTGACGAGCGGACGCCCGTCCTCGCCGATGCCGCCGATCGACTCGGTGACCCAGGTCGGGTCGCCCGCGAAGATGTCGTCGTACTCGGGAGTGCGCAGGAACCGCACGATCCGCAGCTTGATGACCAGGTCGTCGATGAACTCCTGCGCCTGCGACTCGGTGATCGTGCCTTCGGCGATGTCGCGCTGCAGGAAGACGTCGAGGAAGGTCGAGGTGCGACCGAGCGACATCGCCGCACCGTTCTGCTCCTTGACGGCACCCAGGTAGGCGAAGTACAGCCACTGGACGGCCTCGCGGGCGGTTGCCGCCGGCTGGGAGATGTCGAAGCCGTAGGAGGCGGCCATGGCCTTGAGCTCCTGCAGCGCGCGGATCTGCTCCGCGTTCTCCTCGCGGTCGCGGATGACGTCCTCGACGGAGCGCTCCATGTCGAGCTCGGCGCGCTCGATCTTCTTCGCGTTGATCAGCGCGTCGATGCCGTACAGCGCGACGCGGCGGTAGTCGCCGATGATGCGGCCGCGACCGTAGGCGTCGGGCAGGCCCGTGATGATGTGCGACGACCGCGCGGCCCGGACGTTGGGCGGGTAGACGTCGAAGACCCCGGCGTTGTGGGTCTTGCGGTAGTCCGTGAAGATCTTCTTGATGTCCTGGGGGATCTCGTAGCCGTACGTCTTCAGCGACGTCTCGACCATGCGCCATCCGCCGTTGGGGATCATCGCGCGCTTGAGCGGGGCGTCCGTCTGCAGACCGACGATGAGCTCGTTGGCCTGGTCGATGTAGCCGGCGCCGTGCGAGGTGATGGTCCCGGGCGTCTTGTTGTCGATGTCGTAGACACCGCGCTCACGCTCCTCGGGGAACATCGCGCTCAGCGTCGTCCAGATGCCCGTGGTGCGGGCTGTGGGGCCCGCCAGGAACTCTGCGTCGCCCGTGTAGGGCGTGTAGTTGCGCTGGATGAAGTCGCGCACGTCGACGGTGTCCTGCCACGGCCCGGG
>DASVMA010000319.1:0-1855 GCA_036384595.1 Cellulomonas sp.
CCTGGTCGACTGGCACTACTACGACGAGGACCCGGGCTCCTGGGCGGCCAATGTCGCCGCAATCGCCGAAGGGAGTCGCGACGACTTCCCCGTCAAGCTCGGGCCCGACTTCGTGGTCGACAAGTCGCTCTACGGATCGGCAGACCATCCGCGGGCGGGGCTGCCGATCCTCAACAGCGAGTACGGTGCCGGCTTCACGAGCCTCGAGCGTGCGTGGCACCTACGCTGGCAGACGCAAGAGCTGCGGCGCCACGACAGGTTCGTCGGGTACGTCTACACCGAGCTCGCCGACGTGGAGCACGAGATGGCAGGGCTCGTCGACGCGGACCGCAGACGCAAGGACGCCGGTGGTCTCGACCCGGCCGACGTCAACGCGACCACGGTGCTCGTTGTTGACCTAGTCCCTGCCTGCGCGGGTGCGGACATCCCGGTCCCGGTTGAGCCGCTCCTCCTGACGTTCCACGTGTCGCACCACGGGCAGCAGTCGATCGTCGGCCGCGTGCGGGCCGCGTGGGTGTCGCCCGGCGCCGTGTTCGGGCCGACTCCCGCCGCCCACGACGTCGAGTCCGAACCGGTGAAGGCGGAGCCGTTCGAGGTGAGCGACGCCGTGGCACTCGAGGTGCCCCCTCCCGGTGACGGGCGTGCGGCGCGTCTGCAGGTGTGGCTCGTCGACGACGCCGACGGGGTGCGAGCCCGCACCTTCATCGACGCTGCGCCGATCGAGGTGCCGAACCGCCGGGGCGCGCGAGAGTCCTGACCCCCGGCTCAAGCCGGTGCGTGGCGCGCGTCCCCGCCAACGTGGCGCGCGCCACGCACCTCACCCTTCTCGCGTCGACGGGGCGGCCACGCGTCGGGACTCGTGCCGCGGTGGAGCGTGCTGGGCCGAGACCGAGTGCTTCCGCGTCACCGCTTCGGCAACCACCGCATCCGCAACGTCGTCGGACGCACGTCGCCCTGACCAAGCAACGGCGCGGTCTGGCCACCCGGTACGACGAGCTCGCCATCACCTACCGCGCCGCGATCATCCTCGCCGCCTGCACCACCTGGACACGCATGCGGGAAGCACGACCTAGCTGCCGTGACCCATGGGCGCCCGGACTCACATGCGCAGTCTGATGACGAACAGCAGGTAGGACAGGACCGGAAGCGCGACGACCGACAGCGCCGTGACGACCGCGCGCAGCCGGCCGCGGTCTCGCAGGCTCATCCTGAGCAGGAGCAACAGCTGGATGCCGATGAACCCTCCGAGGCAGTTCAGGACGACGTCGTCGATGTCCGACGCTCCCAAGGCGAGCACTCCCTGGAGGATCTCCACCGTCACGCTCGCCGAGGCGACGACGAGCATGGTCCTCGCCACCGTCGACTTCGTCAGCACAGACAAGTACGCACCGAGCGGGATGAAGAGGAGGACGTTGCCGGCGATGTTGCCGAACGCGAACCTCCTCACGTCGGATGAATCGCTGAACAGGTAGTGCGAGATGCTCGCGAACGGGACGAGGTTGAGCGATCGTTCGGAGCCAGGTGGCCGCGAGAAGAGCAGAAGCTTCAGCGCGAACACGACGTAGAGGACGACTGCGGTACAGATGACGACGGTCTCGAGCCTCGCGCGCGTCGTCATGAGTAGCCGGTTCGACCGATCCTCGACGAGGTCGGGCAGTGACTGCTCAGGCATTCCCGCACGGTACGCGCTGTGCCTGTCGGCGAACCGCTTCGGCTGGACTGCCTATCTCGGTGCCGCGCCCACCAATGCGTCGCCGCCCGCGGGCGCGGTCCGTTGTGGCACGCGCTCGAGATGATCGACCACGCCTCGGCCCCGGCGGGACGGGCCCGTGGGGACCCTTGTCCCTTCCTGCGC
>DASVMA010000320.1:0-10974 GCA_036384595.1 Cellulomonas sp.
GGCGCGGGCCGCCGTCCTCGTCGCGCAGGGGCGGTTCGAGCACGACCCGCTCGGGCCGATCCTCGCCGCGTGCGGCGGCAACGGCGTGGGGGAGAACCTGGCGCTCGGCTACCCGACGCCCGAGGCGATGACGGCCGGCTGGATGGCGTCACCGGGCCATCGCGAGAACATCCTGCGCGCCTACGCCGCCACGGGCATCGGCTGCGTCGAGGCGCCGACCGGCATGCTGTGCTCGCAGGTGTTCCTGGGCTGACGCCCGCACGTCAGCAGCACACCACGTGGACAACCTGCGTGCGAAGGGTGCTGTTTCTGCGATCATGCGCGCCATGGCGACAACCTCCCTCCGGACGGAGACGGCAGCCCCCCGCAACGCCGTCGACCGTTTCTTCAAGATCACCGAGCGTGGGTCCTCGATCGGCGCCGAGGTCCGCGGCGGCCTCGTGACCTTCTTCACGATGAGCTACATCATCGTTCTCAACCCGATCATCCTGGGCTTGGTCAAGGACGGCACGGGCAAGTACCTCGGCGGCGGAGACACCCCGAACCTCGGCATGATCGCCGCAGCGACGGCCCTCATCGCCGGTCTCCTGACCATCTTCATGGGGACCTTCGCGAACTTCCCGATCGCGCTCGCTGCGGGCCTCGGCCTCAACGCCGTGGTCGCGTACTCGATCGCCGCCCTGCCGGGCATGACGTGGGCCGACGCGATGGGCATCGTCGTGATCGAGGGCCTCATCATCCTGGTCCTCGTGCTCACCGGGTTCCGACGGGCCGTGTTCAAGGCCGTCCCAGTCGAGATCAAGACGGCCATCAGCGTCGGCATCGGTCTGTTCATCGCGTTCATCGGCCTCGTCGACTCCGGGTTCGTCCGGATCCCCGCGAGCCAGGCCACCCCGGTCGAGCTCGGCATCGGTGGGTCCCTCGCGGGCTGGCCGCTGCTCGTGTTCGTGGTGGGCCTCGTCCTCGCGATCATCCTCATGGTGCGCAAGGTCAGGGGCGCGATCCTCATCGCGATCCTCACCTCGACGGTCCTCGCGCTCATCGTCGAGGCGGTCGGCAAGGTCGGCCCGATGAAGGTCGACGGCGCTGTCGTCAAGGCGACCGGCTGGGAGCTCAACGTCCCGCACATCTCCGGGTCCGTCATCTCGGTCCCCGACTTCTCGCTGATCGGGCACTTCTCGCTCTTCGGCGCGGTCGGCAAGATCGGCGTCCTCGCGGTCGCACTCCTCGTCTTCGCGATCATGCTCGCCGACTTCTTCGACACGATGGGCACGATGGTCGCGGTCGGCGGCGAGGCCGGCCTGCTCGACGGCGAGGGCAACCCGATCGGCTCGCAGCAGATCCTCATCGTCGACTCGATCGCAGCGGCGGCCGGCGGCATGGGCAGCGTCTCGTCCAACACCAGCTACATCGAGTCTGCGGCGGGTGTCGGTGACGGCGCACGCACCGGTCTCGCGTCGGTCGTGACCGGCATCGCGTTCCTGCTGGCGACGTTCCTGTCGCCGCTGGTCAACCTCGTGCCGTTCGAGGCGGCCACCCCGGCGCTCGTCGTCGTCGGCTTCCTCATGGTCATGCAGGTGTCCGGGATCGACTGGAAGGACTTCGAGGTCGCGATCCCCGCGTTCCTCACGATCATCCTGATGCCGTTCACCTACTCGATCACCGCGGGCATCGGCGCAGGCTTCATCGCGTTCGTCGTCATCAAGATCGCGGTCGGCAAGATCAAGGTGATCCACCCGCTCATGTGGACCGCAGCGATCCTGTTCATCTTCTACTTCACGCTCGGCCCCATCAAGGACGCACTGGGCATCTGAGCCCCGGGCACCCGCCCGACGAACGTCCCGACGAGAGTGCAGCGACTCCCCGCCCCGGAACCACCGGGCGCAGGCGTCACTGCACTCTCGTCGCGTCCGGCTCGCTCGTCGCGTCCGGCCCGCTCGTCGCGTCCGGCTCGGTGCGCCGTGCGGCCACGACGACGAGCCCGAGCAGGCCGACCGCGGCGCCCGCGGTGTTGAGGACGACGTCCTGCACCGTCGCCACGCGCGTCGGCAGGAACAGCAGCTGGCTCGTCTCGATGGCCGCTGAGACCGCACAGCCGGCGGCCACGACCGCCGCTCGGTGCCGGCGGCTGACGAGCAGACCCCCGAGCACTCCGAACGGCACGAACATCACCACGTTCGCCGCCGCCTCCACGCCGTCGTAGGTCACCGGGACGCCGTGCCCGGTCAGCCACGCGACGAGCGACCGCAACGCGTCGAGCTCGTCCGGGCTCGCGAAGTCGGGCCACAGGGTCATCCGCGCGACGCCGAGCAGGTACAGGGCCGCCGCGCACACGATCAGACGCCGGGCTCGGCGGTCGGTCACCATCGAGCCAGGGTAGGGCGCGAGGAATCGATACAGTGGCCGTGGTCACACGTCCGTCCTTGGGAGTCGTCATGCGCGTCTCGGTCATCGGTTGCGGCTACCTCGGTGCGGTGCACGCCGCGTCCATGGCGAAGCTGGGGCACGACGTCATCGGTGTGGACGTGGACGCGCTCAAGGTCGCCGAGCTCGCGGCCGGCCGGGCGCCGTTCTACGAGCCGGGGCTGCCGGAGCTGCTCGACGAGGTGATGGCCACCGGGCGCCTGCGCTTCACGACGGACATGGCCGACGCGGCGGGCGCCCTGGTCCACTTCGTCTGCGTGGGTACGCCGCAGAAGCGCGGGGAGTTCGGCGCGGACCTCGCGTACGTGGACGCGGCGTTCGAGCAGCTGCTCGGGCACGTCCGCCCCGGTGATGTCGTCGCCGGAAAGTCCACGGTCCCGGTCGGCACCGCCGAGCGGCTCGCGGGGCGCCTTGCCGGCACGGGCGCGACGCTCGTGTGGAACCCGGAGTTCCTCCGGGAGGGTCTCGCGGTCCAGGACACCCTCCACCCGGACCGCCTGGTCTACGGCCTGCCGACGGACGACGACGGCGTCCCCACGGCGGCCGGCGACGCCGCCAAGGCCCGGCTCGACGACGTGTACGCCACGCCGCTCACCGAGGGCGCACCGTTGGTCGTCACCGACTACGCGACCGCCCAGCTCGTCAAGGTCGCCGCGAACTCGTTCCTCGCGACCAAGATCTCGTTCATCAACGCGATGGCCGAGCTGTGCGAGGCGACGGGCGCGGACGTCACGCGCCTCGCGGACGCGATCGGGTACGACGACCGGATCGGGCGCAAGTTCCTCAATGCCGGCCTCGGGTTCGGCGGCGGCTGCCTGCCCAAGGACATCCGGGCGTTCATGGCCCGCGCCGGCGAGCTCGGCGTCGACCAGGCGCTGTCGTTCCTGCGTGAGGTCGACTCGATCAACATGCGCCGCCGCGTGCGCATGGTGGACCTGGCCCGCGAGGTGTGCCACGGCTCGATCGTCGGCCGTCGTGTCGCGGTGCTCGGTGCCGCGTTCAAGCCGGACAGCGACGACGTGCGCGACTCCCCGGCGCTGTCGGTCGCCGCGCAGATGCAGCTCCAGGGCGCGCACGTGACCGTGACGGACCCGCAGGCGATCGAGAACGCCCGCGCCAAGTGGCCCGACCTGAAGTTCGCCGAGACCGCGCTCGAGGCCGCCACGGGCGCCGACGTGGTGCTGCTCGCGACCGAGTGGGCCGAGTACCGCGACCTCGACCCGGCCGTGCTGGGCACGGTCGTCGCTCAGCGCCGGATCCTCGACGGGCGCAACGTCCTCGACCCGGCGCGCTGGCGTGCCGCGGGCTGGACGTACCGCGCGCTCGGGCGGCCGTGACGCCCTCGCCGAGGTAGCCGCTGCTCAGGTGTCGTCGGGCCGGTGCGTCCGGCGTCCAGCGGCCCGCCGAGCGGCGACGAGCCCGATGCCGACCGCTGCACCGAGCGTGTTGCCGAGGACGTCCCGCAGCGACCCGAACCGGTGGGGGAGTGCGGTCGACTGCACGGTCTCGACGGCCAGTGATGCCACGAGGGCTCCGACGAGGGCGACCCACCACCGGCGCCGCGGCAGGAGCAGTGCGGCGAGGAGCCCGAGCGGGACGAACATCGCGATGTTCGCGCCGAACTCGAGGACGTGGCGGTCCAGCCGCGGCGGCGCGCCCCACCGGTGCAGGACGTCGAGCGTGCGGTCGATCGCCGTCGACGCGAGGTCCTGGAGCGGCAGCGGGCTCAGTGTCAGGACCGCGGCGAGGGCGATCCCGACCGCCAGGGCCCAGCCGATCGCGGTGCGACGACGGGGCTCCATGCGCGCAACGCTAGGGCCACGGGGGCACGTCGCCGGGATCCGGACGTGGTCCGCGCGCCTCTGCAGGTGTCGGCTCTCGCAGCGAGGATCAGCCGGTCCGGCAACTCCTTACCCAGAGTAATGAGTTAGGGTAAGGACATGTCCGATCTCGCCGTCCGCCCCGCAGCAGGCGCAGCAGCGCCCGTCACGCCCCCGCCGCCGACCGCGAAGCAGTGCCGGCCCGGTGAGCTCGCGGCCGAGCTGCGCATCGGGATCTTCCGCTCGGCCCGTCGGATGCGCGCCGAGCGAGGGTCCGCCGACCTCCCCGACCACCAGTACTCGGTCCTCGGTTGGCTCAACATGAACGGGCCGCTCACGCCCGGGGCGCTCGCCGAGATGCAGCACGTCCAGCCGCCGTCGATGACCCGGACGGTCAACACGCTCGTCGAGCTGGGCCTCGTGCAGAAGTCCGAGCACCCCACGGACGGCCGCCAGGTCGTCGTCAGCCTGACCGACGCGGGGGTCAGGGAGGTCAAGGAGACGGTCCGACGTCGTGACGAGTGGCTGACCGGCAGGCTGGCGCAGCTCACGCCGGGAGAGCGCGCGACCCTGGCCGCCGCCGCCCAGCTGATGCGGAGGATCGCCGCCTCATGAGAGAGACGTTCTCCTCGCTCCGCTACTTCAACTACCGGCTCTGGTTCACCGGGGCGATCGTCGCCAACATCGGCACGTGGATGCAGCGCGTGGCGCAGGACTGGCTGGTCCTGACCGTCCTGTCGCACGACTCGGGCATCGCCGTGGGCGTCACGACCGCGCTCCAGTTCGGCCCGACCCTCATTCTGTCCGCGTGGGCGGGGCTCCTCGCCGACCGCCTCGACCGGCGCAAGCTGCTGCTCGCGACGCAGACCGCCCAGGGCATCCTGGCGACCGCGCTCGGCATCCTCGTGCTCGGCGGGCACGCCCAGCTCTGGCACGTGTTCGTCTTCGCGGGGCTGCTGGGGTCCGTGACGGCGATCGACGGGCCGGTGCGGCAGACGTTCGTCGCCGAGATGGTGCCGGCCGAGGGGCTGGCCAACGCGGTCGGCCTCAACAGCGCCTCGTTCAACGCGGCCCGGCTGATCGGCCCGGGGCTCGCGGGCCTGCTCATCGCGGGCGTCGGCACCGGCTGGGTGTTCGTCATCAACGGCCTGACGTTCGCCTCGACCCTCCTCGCGCTGACGAAGATGCGCGAGAGCGAGATGCGCAAGATGCCGTCGGCCACGCGCGCCAAGGGGCAGATCCGCGAGGGCCTGCGCTACGTGCGCGGTCGCTCCGACATCGTCGTCATCATGGTCGTCGTCGGCGTCGTGTCGACGTTCGGCCTCAACTTCCAGCTCACGAGCGCGATGATGGCGCGCGTCGAGTTCGGTCGGGGTGCCGGGGAGTACGGCATCCTCGGCTCCGTCCTCGCGATCGGCTCGCTGACCGGAGCGCTGCTCGCGGCCCGGCGCAAGCGCCCCCGGGTCCGGCTCGTGATCGGTGCCGCGTTCGCGTTCGGCATCGCGAGCGGCGTGATGGCGCTCATGCCGACCTTCGCGTCGTACGCGGTCGCGTCCATCCCGGTCGGCCTGGCGTCGTTGACGATGATGACGGCGGCCAACACGACCATCCAGATGAACACCGACCCCGCGATGCGCGGGCGCGTGATGGCGCTCTACATGATGGTCTTCCTCGGCGCGACGCCGATCGGCTCGCCCATCGTGGGCTGGATCGCCGAGCAGTTCGGCCCGCGCTGGTCGGTCGGCATCGGGTCGGTCACCGCCCTGCTCGTCGCGTCGGGCGCTGCCATCTGGGCCTCGCGGCGCTGGAACGTCCAGGTGCACTACCACGTGCACCGCCCGCACCTCGAGGTCCGGTACCCGCCCGCGGGCGACGGCGACCTCATGCCCGACGACGAGGTCGTCGAGCGCGACAGCGCCGCGCGGAGCCTCGGCGCCCAGGACGCCGCGAACCGCGTCACAGCAGCCTGACGGGTGAATCAGGGCCCCGAAGTACGTCGGATGATGCCCGGTATGTGACGATCGCCCCATGAGGGGGAGTCGGCGCGTCCGCATCACGCTGGGGGTGTCGGCCGGCGTGCTCGGGCTCGTCGTCGTCGCGGGCGGCTGGCTGGGCTACCGCGGGCTGCAGGCCGAGCGCGCCCTGCGCAGCGTCGGGGACGTCGTCGTGGGGCTGCAGTCGGACATCGGCGCGGGTCGCACGCAGGCGCTCGCGGACGAGCTGCCCACGGTCCAGTCCGACGCGGCACGTGCCCGGTCGGCGACGTCCGACCCGGTCTGGCACCTCGCCGAGCACCTGCCCGTCGTCGGCGACGACCTCGCCGCGGTGCGTGTCGTCGCGGCCGCGGTGGACGACGTGGCCCGCGACGCGCTGCCCGCGATCTCCCAGCTCGGCACCGTCCTGGAGGCGCAGAAGGTCCGGGGGACCGACGGCCGGATCGATCTCAAGCCGCTCGTCGACGCGGCCCCGACGCTCGCGCTCGCGGACACCACGACGGCCCGGGCACGCGACGCGGTCGACGCGATCGACACCTCGAGGCTCATGGCCCGCATCGCCGGCCCGGTCGTCAAGGTGCAGGACGGGCTGGGCAAGGCGTCCGCGGCCCTCGACGCGGCCTCCCAGGTCGCCACCCTGCTCCCGCCGATGCTCGGCGCCGACGGCCCGCGCACCTACCTGCTCGTCTCCCTCAACAGCGCGGAGCTGCGCAGCGCGGGCGGCATCGTCGGGGCCGTCGCGGTCCTGCACGCCGAGAACGGCTCGCTGGACCTCGTCGAGCAGCGCACGACGCTGGCCTTCCCCTCGACCCCGGACAGCGTCCTGCCCCTCACGCCCGACGAGCTGCGGGTGCACACCGACCGGCTCGGCCGGTGGATCCAGGACACCGTCTTCACGCCCGACTTCCCGCGCACCGCCCAGCTCGTCAGTGCCATCTGGAAGCGGTCGACGGGCGAGACGGTCGACGGGGTCGTCGCGACGGACCCTGTCGCGGTGAAGTACCTGCTGAGCGCGACCGGAGCGATCGCCGCTCCGGGCGGTGTCGAGCTGCGCGCGGACAACTTCTTGAGCGTCCTCCTGCACGACTCCTACCTCTCGATGCAGGACCCGGTGGTCGCCGACGAGTTCTACACGGGTGTCGCAGCGACGGTCTTCCGGGCGGTCGGTGGCGGCCAGGGCGACTCGCGTGGCGTCGTCGAGCAGCTCGCGAAGGCCGGCGAGGAACGACGCCTGCGGATCTGGTCCTCGCACCCCGACGAGCAGGCGCTCCTCACCCCGACCTCGCTCAGCGCAGGCTTCCTCTCGGGGACCGACGACACGGCGGCGGGCGTCTTCCTCAACGACGGCGCGGCGGGCAAGCTCGACTACTTCCTGACGACGACCTACTCGGTCGAGTCGATGACCTGCGGCAAGGACGGTGCACCGGGCTCCGCGGTCGTGCGCCTCGACCTCGCGTACGACCCGCCCGCGAACATCGCCGACTACCCCATGTACGTCACGGGCTACAACAGCGGTGCGATACCGACGGGTTCGGTCCAGACGAACGTGACCGTCTACTCCCCGGTCGGCGGCTCGATCGCCGAGCTGCGCCTGGACGACGGCCTCGTCGGCGGTCTCCCGGCGACCGAGGCGGGCCGCGCTGTGAGCGTCCTGACGTCGCGGCTCGCTCCCGGGGGACGGGCGACCTACCGGTTCACGATGCCGGTCACGACCTCAGCGCTCGATGTGTGGACGACGCCGACCCTCACGAGCCCGGGGATCGTCAGCGGGTCGTGCACCCCTGCGCCGTGAGACGGCCGGGCCTGCTCCTCTTCACCCGCTCAGTACCTCCCGACGCTGCGGGCGAGGGCGCTACGATGACGGTAGATATGTCCGATACATACGATTTGACGGGGAGGGTCGACCATGAACACGAAGCTCCGCACGGCCGCAGGGGTCGGCCTCGGGATGTTCGCCCTGCTCGCGCTGGCCGGTCCGGCTGCAGCGGACTCCACGGACGGGTGCGTGCGCCAGGACTCCGGCTACGCGGCACCGGGTGTGGAGTGTGTCGTCCCGACCACCCCGCCGCGCTCCGACGTGCTCGGCGCTGAGCCGAACGTCACCGTCGTGCGCTCCGATGTGCTCTCGGCGACCGGGTCGAACGTCGAGCCGGTCCTGTGGCTCGCCGGAGGGCTCGTCGTGGTCGGCGCCGGCGTGCTGGGCGGCATCTCCGTCGCGCGGCGCAGGCACAGCGCCTGACCTGAGCACACAGCGCCCGTCGGCCAAGCCGGCGGGCGCTGTGTTGTCTGGCGAGGTGTCGTCAGGCCCTCAGGCCACCGGTCAGTCCAGCCGCTCGACGACGTAGTCGATGCACGCGGTCAGCGCGAGCACGTCGTCCGGGTCGACCGCGGGGAACATCGCGACGCGCAGCTGGTTGCGGCCGAGCTTGCGGTACGGGTCGACGTCGACGACGCCGTTCTCGCGCAGGATCTTCGCGACCGTCTTGGACTCGACCTCGGGGGCCAGGTCGATCGTGCCGACGACGTTCGAGCGGATCGCGGGGTCGGTGACGAACGGGGTCGCCCAGTCGCGGGCGTCGGCCCAGCCATAGAGGTTCGCGGCCGAGGTGGCGGTGCGCTGCGCGGTCCAGGCGAGGCCGCCGCGGTCCAGCATCCAGTCGAGCTGCTCGGCGAGCAGAACGAGGGTAGCGATCGCGGGGGTGTTGAGCGTCTGGTCGAGCCGCGAGTTCGCCACGGCGGTGGTCAGCGACAGGAACTCGGGGATCCAGCGGCCGCTTGCGTCGATCTGCTCGGCGCGGGCGAGGGCGTCGGGCGAGAGGAGCGCGAGCCACAGGCCGCCGTCCGACGCGAACGACTTCTGCGGAGCGAAGTAGTAGACGTCGGTCTGGGCCACGTCGACCGCGAGACCGCCGGCGCCCGACGTCGCGTCGACGACCGTGAGGGCACCCTGCTCCCGCGAGCCTGCGACGCGGCGGACGGGTGCCGCGACGCCCGTCGAGGTCTCGTTGTGCGGCCAGGCGTAGACGTCGACGCCCTCCTCATAGCCCGGTAGCGCGAGCTGGCCGGGCGGTGCGGTGCGGACGGTGGGCTCGCCGAGGAACGGGGCTCGCCTCGCGGCGGCCGCGAACTTGGCGCCGAACTCCCCGAAGGACGCGTGCTGCGACCGCTCGCGCACAAGACAGAGGGTCGCGAGGTCCCAGAACGCCGTCGAGCCGCCGTTGCCGAGCGCGACCTCGTAGCCGTCGGGCAGCGCGAACAGCTCCGCCAGGCCGGCACGGATGCGTCCGACGACGGCACGGACGGGCGCCTGGCGGTGCGAGGTCCCCAGCAGCGCGCGACCGGCTCCTGCGAGCGTGTCGACCTGCTCGGGGCGGATCTTGCTCGGTCCCGAGCCGAACCGGCCGTCGACGGGCAGCAGCGCGGCGGGAATGGTGATCTGCACGAGCCGAGGATACGACCCCGACCAACTAGCCTGGGGGCAGCGACGACCAGATGAGCGGAGTATCCCCGTGAGTGACCTGATCGACACCACCGAGATGTACCTGAAGACGATCTACGAGCTCATCGAAGAGGGCATCACGCCCCTGCGAGCCCGGATCGCGGAGCGGCTCGGCCACAGCGGCCCCACCGTGTCCCAGACGGTCGCACGCATGGAGCGCGACGGGCTCGTCGTCGTCAACGGCGACCGGCACCTCGACCTCACCGCCTCGGGCGTCGCGAAGGCGACCCGCGTCATGCGCAAGCACCGTCTCGCGGAGCGGCTCCTGACGGACGTGATCGGCCTCGACTGGGAGTTCGTCCACGAGGAGGCGTGCCGCTGGGAGCACGTCATGAGCGAGCGCGTCGAGCGGCGGATCGCCACTCTGCTCGACCACCCGCACTTCGACCCGTACGGCAACCCGATCCCGGGTCTCGACGAGCTCGACGAGGAGCGCACGTCGGTGGCGTTCCTCGACGGCGTGACGCCGTTGGTGACTGTCGCGGACGCTGCGGGCGCCGCAGGGGCCCGTGGGGTCGTCGCGCGGCTGGGGGAGCCGCTGCAGTCCGACGTGGAGCTCCTGGCCCGTCTGGACCGGGCCGGCGTGCGGCCCGGGGTGAGCGTGAACATCGAGCGCGCACCAGGCGTCGTGACCGTCAGCCTGCCGGGAGCGGACACGGTCCTGGACCTGCCGGACGACCTCGCGCGACACGTGTTCGTGCGCGTGTCCTGACGTCGTCGCAGGTCGCAGCCTTATGCCCGAAGTCACCCCGGATTGGTCGTGACCGGAGCGTGACATTGGACGCCGCCGTCCTGTACGTTCGTCCTGCTTCGTAGGAACCCTCCTCCAGCGAAGCCCTGGTGCGGACGCTGAACCCTGCCGCCGCTCCGGGTCCGTACAACTTCGCCGGCAGGGGCGGGGGAACCAAGACGTGGGCACCGGAACACGGTGTCCTTGGGGTGAAGCCGAACGGATGGTCAGTCCATCTGAACGGCCGGGTGCTTCTCCAACCCGAACCCGACAGCTCACCTCGTAGGCGCAAGGAGAGGCACCGCGTGACCGAGAGCATCACCCGCGCCAGACACCGCTCAGCGCGCCGACCCACCACCCCCCTTCACGACCTCGCGAACGCCGCCACTGGCTCGATGGCCACCGTCGGCCGTCGCACCGTCGTGGTCGCCGCGTCGTCGGGCCTCCTGGTCACGATGTTCGGCGCACCGGCCGGCGCGGCCACCGGCGGTACCGCTGGTTCGCTCC
>DASVMA010000321.1:0-10005 GCA_036384595.1 Cellulomonas sp.
CGTCCTCGTCGTCGTCGCCGACGGGGCGTACATGAACACCGGCGAAGGGCTCCACCGCTTCGTCGACCCCGTCGACGACGAGGTGTACCTGTACACCCAGTTCGAGGTCGCGGACTCCCGCCGCGTGTTCGCGGTGTTCGAGCAGCCGGACCTCAAGGCGACGTTCGCGTTCACGGTGACAGCACCGGCGCACTGGACGGTCGTGTCCAACTACCCCGTCGTCGGGCAGCCCGTGGCTGTCGAGGGCGGCCGCAACCGCAACGGCGGGCGGGACGAGGGCACTTCGACGTGGACCTTCGAGCCGACGCCGCGCATCGCGAGCTACGTCACCGCGGTCGTCGCAGGCCCGTACCACGCCGAGCACGGCGAGCTCACGAGCAGCGACGGGCGCACCATCCCGTTGGGGGTCTACTGCCGCTCGTCGCTGGCCGCACACCTCGACACCGACAACATCCTCGACGTCACGCGCCGCGGCTTCGCGTTCTACGAGGAGAAGTTCGCTCACCCGTACCCGTTCGCGAAGTACGACCAGCTGTTCGTCCCCGAGTTCAACGCGGGCGCGATGGAGAACGCGGGCGCGGTCACGTTCCTCGAGAACTACGTGTTCCGGTCGAAGGTCCCCGAGGCCACGATCGAGCGCCGCGCGGTGACGATCCTCCACGAGCTCGCGCACATGTGGTTCGGGGACCTCGTGACGATGCGCTGGTGGGACGACCTGTGGCTCAACGAGTCGTTCGCCGAGTTCATGTCGACCCTCGCGGCCGCCGAGGCGACGCAGTGGACCAATGCCTGGTCGACGTTCTCCTCGCTCGAGAAGAACTGGGCGTACCGCCAGGACCAGCTGCCCTCGACCCACCCGATCGTCGCGGACATGCGGGACCTGCAGGACGTTGAGGTCAACTTCGACGGCATCACCTACGCCAAGGGCGCGAGCGTCCTCAAGCAGCTCGTCGCGTGGGTCGGCCGCGACGAGTTCTTCGACGGCGTCCAGGCCTACTTCGCGAAGCACGCGTGGGGCAACACCGAGCTGAAGGACCTCCTGTCCGAGCTCGAGGTCACGAGCGGCCGGGACCTGTCGGCATGGTCGTCGCTGTGGCTCGAGCAGGCCGGTGTGACCCTGCTGCGTCCCGACATCACGACGACGACAGACGGCGGCGTCGAGACCATCACGTCGTTCGCCGTCCTGCAGGAGACCCCGGCCGAGCACCCCGTGCAGCGCCCGCACCGCCTCGTGGTCAGCGGCTACACGGTGACGACCAGCGACGACGGGTCGACGGTCCTCGCGTGCACGTCGACGCTCGAGCTCGACGTCGACGGCCCGCGGACCGAGGTCCCCGGCCTCGTCGGGCAGCGCCGACCGGACCTCGTCCTCGTCAACGACGAGGACCTCGCGTACGCCAAGATCCGCCTCGACGACGTGTCGCTCGCCACCGCGACCTCGCACCTGGGCTCCTTCACCGACTCGCTCCCCCGCACGCTCGTGTGGACCTCGGTGTGGGACGCGATCCGCGACGCCGAGACCCCGGCACGCTCGTTCGTCGACCTGGTCCTGCGCAACATCGGCCGCGAGTCGGACTCGTCCGTCGTGCAGGTCCTGCTGCGTCAGCTGAGCACCGCTGTCGACCTGTACGTCGCACCCGAGCACCGCGACGCGACCGACGCCGCTACGGCCGACCGTCTGCTCGAGCTCGCCCTGTCTGCCGCGGCGGGCTCGGACACCCAGCTCCAGCTCGTCAAGGCGTTCGCGGGGCGCGCCTCGACCCCCGCGCACCTCGACGTCGTCGCCGCGCTCCTCGACGGCACGCGCACGCTCGCCGGTCTGACCATCGACACCGACCTGCGCTGGGAGCTGCTCACGTCGCTCGCCACAGGCGGCCGGGCCGACGAGGCACGCATCGCCGACCAGCTGGCGAGCGACCCCACGGCCACCGGCCAACGGGCTGCGGCGGCCGCCCGCGCGGCGTTCCCCACCCCGGAGGCGAAGGCCGCGGCGTGGGCGGCAGCGGTCGAGCACGACGAGCTCACGAACGCGATCCAGGCCGCCACGATCAACGGGTTCGGGCGCGTGCACGACCGCACGCTGCTGGTGCCGTTCGTCGCTCCGTACTTCGCCGCGCTGGAGCCGGTGTGGGAGTCGCGGACGAACGAGATGGCACAGAACATCGTGCAGGGCCTCTACCCGGGCGACCTCGCGGACGACGCGCGCGTCGACGTGCTCGGCGCGACCGACGACTGGCTCGCGACGCACCCTGATGCCGCTCCCGCGCTGCGACGCCTCATCATCGAGAGCCGCGACGGCGTCCGTCGCACGCTCGCGGCTCAAGAGGCCGACCGCCGGCGCGCCTGACTGCTCCCCGCACGACGGGTGCCCCCGCCCCGGTGCGCCCGTCGTGCGATCAGCCCGTCATGCGATCAAGGTCGCGCGGTCAGCCCGTCGTGCGCTCCGGTCGAGGCACGCGTCTGCTCGCTCCCGGTCAGCCGCGGTTGAGGGTCGCCGCGAGCGAGCGCAGGCGCGGGTTGGAGAAGAGGTCCTCGATGAGGACGACCTGCCCGGACCCGTTCGCGAGCGGGACCTTCCAGTTCGGGTACTCCTGGTCGGTGCCCGGTTGGTTCTGCGCGCGCCGCTCCCCCACCGCGTCGGCGAGCGAGACACCGACCAGCGCGGCCGGCGTCGCGAGGATCAGCCGGTGCAGCGCCTCGACGAGCTCGCGCTCCGACGGGTCGGCGCCGACAAGCCCTCGTCCGCGCAGCACAGCGACCATCTCCTCGCGCTCGGCCCGTGCCTCGGCCCGCACCTGGGCGACCGGCTCGGTCAGCAGGCCGAGCCGCTCGCGCAGGGCGACGTGCTCCTCGGCGAGATAGCCGGCGGTCGGCGGCAGGTCGTGGGTCGTGACGCTCGCCAGGGCGAGGCGTCGGTAGTTCTCGGGCGCGAGCGGTCGGCCGTTCTGGTCCTTCTCGAACCAGAGGATCGAGGTCCCGAGGATGCCGCGCTCCGTCAGGTAGTCGCGGACCCACGGCTCGAACACCCCCAGGTCCTCGCCGATGACGACGGCCCCCGCGCGGTGAGCCTCGAGCGCAAGGATCCCGATGAGCGCCTCGTGGTCGTAGCGCACGTACGCGCCCTCGCATGCGCCGGCGCCCTGCGGGATCCACCACAGCCGGAACAGGCCGATGACGTGGTCGATCCGGATCGCTCCCGCGTGCCGCAGGACGGTCCGCAGCATGTCCCGGTACGGCCGGTACGCGACGCGTGCCAGCTCGTCGGGCCGCCACGGCGGCTGCGACCAGTTCTGCCCCTGCTGGTTGTACATGTCAGGCGGTGCCCCGACGGTCGCCCCGCGCGCGAGCACGTCGCCGAGCGCCCACACGTCGGCGCCCTCCGGGTGCACCCCGACGGCGAGGTCGTGCATGATGCCGATCGACATGCCCCCCTCGAGAGCGGCGCGCTGCGCGTCGGCGAGCTGGGAGTCGGCGACCCACTGCAGCCAGCAGTGGAAGTCGACGCGGTCCGCCAGCTCGACGCGCGCGCGGTCGACGAGGTCGGAGGAGATGTCGTTCGCCTCGGCCGGCCAGGGCGCCCCCTCGTACCGCTCGGCGAGCGCGCACCACAGCGCGAAGTCCTCGAGGCCCTCGCCCTGCTCCCGACGGAACCCGTCGAACGCCGCCTGGCGAGCTGCCGACCGCGGCGCGGTGAAGACGATCTCGAGGGCCGACCGCTTCGCGCCCCACGCGACGTCACGATCGATCGGACCAGCGTCGGTGTCGAGCGACATCGCGGGCTCAGCAGCCCACTCGACGAGCGCTCGGTCGGCGGCCGAGAGGTAGGCGGTCTCGCGCACGTCCTCGACCCGGATGTAGAGCGGGCTGACGAACCGGCGGGTCGTCGGCAGGTACGGCGAGGGAGTCATCGGCGCGACCGGCTCGGCGCTGTGCAGCGGGTTGACGAGCAGGAAGTCGGCACCGCACTCCCGTGCCGAGAGCCAGCCCAGCTCGGCGAGGTCGGCGAAGTCGCCGACTCCCCAGGAGCCCCTCGAGCGCACCGAGTACAGCTGGGCCATGAAGCCCCACGCACGCCCGGCGCGCAGCTGGGCGGGCAGCTCGAGGGCGCTCGGTGTGACGACGACGACCGAGCGTGCGGTGACGCTCGGGCCGGTCGCCTCCAGCACGTGCCAGCCGAGGGGGAGGTCGGTCGGGATCGTGAAGGTCGCGCGTCCCACGAGGCGTCCGTCGACGGACCGTGGCTCGACGAAGACGTCGGCCTGGACGAGGTCGCGGTGACCGCCGCCGGCCTCGTCGTCGAGCTCGAGCCGGAGCGTCACAGGATCTCCGTGCGGGACGTGCACAGGCACGTGCGCGTGCCGCCCCTGCCGGACGACGACGACGGGCGGCAGCGCGCGACGCCACGGCATGTCCTCGACGTGAGTGATCGAGACAGCGACCCGCTCCGGGGACGAGGCATCCACCCCGAGCGCGTCGAGCACGGCGACGAGCGTCGAGGCAGCGACCTGGCGGTGCGAGCCGTCGAACCCCCAGAAGTCGGGGACCACGCCGTAGGCAGCAGCGAGACGCAGCAGGGCCTGCGACGGTTCGTCTCCTTGGTCGGCCACAGCCCGATCCTGCCAGAGTCCCAGGCCAGGACGCAGGACCCCGGACCTGACACGGCGTCCACGTCCAGGTCGGGCCGCTCGGCACCCTCGCCGAGGGGTGCGTCGGCCAGGTCGTAACCTTGCGACCCATGACCCCGACCTCGTCCGCACCGTCGCGAGCCGCCGCGCCGCTCGACCTCCCGGCGTACCCGTCCGCGCGGCGCCTCGACCTCGTCGAGGACCTGCACGGTCATCGTGTCGCCGACCCGTACCGGTGGCTCGAGGACGCGTCGTCACCCGAGACGACGGCGTGGTCGCAGGCGCAGGACGCTCTGTGGGCCGCCTACCGCGCCCAGGCGGCACCCGCGGGGGCGATGTCGCAGGCCACCCTGACTGCTCGCCTGCAGACCCTGCTCGGCGCCGGGTTCGTCAGTGCCCCCGCGTGGCGCGGCGACCGCCGGTTCTCGTCGCGTCGGTCGGGCGACCAGGAGCACGCGGTCGTGATCGTCACGGAGGATGGACGCGAGCGCGTCCTCATCGACCCGGTGGCGCTCGACCCCGCGGGCACGACCACCCTCGACGCGTGGCAGCCCAGCAAGGAGGGCGACCTCGTCGCCTACCAGGTCTCGAGCGGGGGGACCGAGGAGAGCGTGCTGCACGTCCTCGACGTGGCGACGGGCGAGGCGGTCGACGGTCCGATCGATCGGGCGCGCTACTCCCCCGTGGCGTGGGTGCCCGGTGGCGAGTCGTTCTACTACGTCCGCCGGCTCCCGCCCGAGCAGCTGCCGCCGGACGAGCGGCAGTACCACCGCCGCGTGTGGCTGCACCGCGTCGGCACCGACCCGGCGCTGGACGTCGAGGTGTTCGGCGCCGGCCTCGACCTGACGAGCTACTTCGGCGTCTCGGTCTCGCGCGACGGGCGGTGGCTCATCGTCTCGGCGTCGGCCGGGACGGCGCCCCGCACCGACGTCTGGATCGCCGACCTGGCCGCGCCCGGCGGAGCGACGCCGACGTTCGTGCCCGTGACAGTCGGGCTCGATGCGCAGACGGCAGCCTGGGTCGGTCGTGACGGTCGGCTGTACCTGCACACGAATCTCGACGCCTCGCGCGGGCGTCTCGCCGTCACCGACCCGACCGAGCCGGGCGTCCCGTACTGGCGGGAGCTCCTGGCCGAGGACCCCGAGGCGGTCCTCGAGGACGTGGCGTTCACCGATGCGGGCGGCGCGGCCGGCACTCCCGGCGCGGAACCCGAGCTGGTGCTCGCGAGCTGGCGTCGGCATGCCGTCAGCGAGATCACCCTCCATGACCCCCGCACCGGTGTGCGGCTCGACGGGCCCGCAGGAACGGTCAGGCTGCCGGGTCCCGGGTCCGTGTCGGGCCTCGTGACGCGGCCCGACGGCGGCAGGGAGGTCTGGTTCGCGTACACCGACCACACGACCGTCTCGACGGTGCACGTGCTCAACGCCCTGACCGGTGACGTGCGGGTCTGGGCCGCGCCCCCGGGCGCCCTCGCCGACCTCCCGGACGTCAGGGTCCACCGCCTCGAGACCGCGAGCGCGGACGGCACGACCGTGCGCGCCTTCGTGCTCGCACGCGCCGACGTGCTCGACCCGGACGGTCGCCCGCTCGCGCCCGCACCGACGATCCTCTACGGGTACGGCGGCTTCCAGATCTCGCTCGAGCCCGCCTACTCGGCGTCGACCCTCGCCTGGGTCGAGGCGGGTGGCGTGTACGTCGTCGCGAACCTGCGCGGCGGCGGTGAGGAGGGCGAGGACTGGCACCGCGCAGGGATGCGCGCGCGCAAGCAGAACGTGTTCGACGACTTCCACGCGGTCGCCGAGCGGCTCGTCGCCGACGGGTGGACGACCCCCGGTCAGCTCGCGTGCTGGGGCGGCTCCAACGGTGGCCTCCTCGTCGGCGCCGCCCTGACCCAGCGTCCCGACCTGTTCGCCGCCGTCGTGTGCTCCGCGCCGCTCCTCGACATGGTCCGCTACCAGCGCTTCGGTCTCGGCGTGACGTGGTCGGAGGAGTACGGCGACGCCGATCAGCCGCACGAGCTCGCGTGGCTGCTCGGGTACTCCCCGTACCACGTCGCGCTCGACGCATCCGAGCCCACGGCCTACCCCGCGACGCTGTTCACGGTCTTCGAGGGGGACACGCGCGTCGACCCGTTGCACGCCCGCAAGCTCGCAGCAGCCCTGCAGGCCGCCACGAGCGCCGACAGGAACGCCGCGCCGATCCTCGTACGCCGTGAGACCGGCGTCGGGCACGGCGGCCGTGCGTTGTCACGGACCATCGCGCTCACGGTCGAGCAGCTGCAGTTCGTGGCGGACCGCACCGGCCTCGCCGGCATGGCTCGCTAGCGTGGGCGCCGTGACCATGCCCCTTCCGCCGTCGTCTGCCCTGCTCGCCGCAGCTCCGTCACCGTCGCCGTCGTCCTCCGTGCTCACGCAGCAGGACCTCGTCCAGCACGCCAACGCCTTCGCGCGGTGGTTCCTGGACACGGGCGTGCGCCTCGCGGTGATCCTGCTGGTGGGCGCGCTCGCGCTCGTCGCGCTGCGCGTGGTCATCCGGTCCGTGACGCAGCACATCGTCGAGGGCGCGGACGACACCGGATCGTCGTTGCTGCGCCGCGTCGGACCGCTCGCGTCGGCCCGTCGGGTGCAGCGCGCGCGCACCGTCGGCTCGGTGCTGCGCTCGACCGCGACGATCGTCGTCGGGACCCTCGTCTTCCTCCTGGTGCTCGACACGCTCGGCATGAACATCGCGCCGTTCATCGCCTCCGCGGGCATTGTCGGGGTCGCGGTCGGCTTCGGTGCGCAGAGCCTCGTCAAGGACTTCCTGTCCGGGGTGTTCATGCTGCTCGAGGACCAGTACGGGGTCGGTGACGTCGTCGACGTCGGACCGGGTGCGGGCACCGTGGGCACCGTGGAGGCCGTCGGGCTGCGGGTGACCAAGATCCGCGACTCCGCCGGGACGCTCTGGTACGTCCCCAACGGCACGATGACCCGCGTCGGGAACAAGACCCAGGGCTGGGCGAAGGCCGTCGTCGAGGTGAGCGTCGACTACTTCGCCGACCTCGACGAGGTGCGCGGGCTGCTCACCGAGGCGGCCGGACGCGTGGCGGCCGACCCGGTCATCGGCACCTACCTCCAGGGTGCGCCGACGGTGACCGGGATCGAGGACGTCACCTTCGACGCCATCACCCTCCGCCTCAGCGTCACCACGGCACCCGCGATGCAGTGGGACGTCGCGCGCGAGCTGCGGGTCGCGGTCCGGGACGTCCTGACGCGAGCCGGCATCCCGCTGGGCGGGCAGCGCGACCTCCTCGCCGCCGAACGCGAGCAGGCCGCGAGCCCGACCGGCCTGGCGGTGCGCGCTCTGCCGCCCGACGAGCCGGCCGCGGAGAGCGACGAGGACTGAGGGCTACCTCAGCGCAACGTCTCCAGCTCGGCGGCGAGGTTGTCCGCCTCGGGGCCGACGATCACCTGGACGATGCGGCCCGACCGCACGACGCCGAACGCGCCGGTCGCCTTGAGCGCCGCCTCGTCCACGAGGAGCGGGTCGGTCACCTCGACGCGCAGGCGTGTGATGCATGGTTCGAGGTCCACGATGTTCGCGTCCCCACCCAGCGCTGCGAGGATCTGCTCTGCCTTGCTCATCGAACTCCCCAGCTCGTCTACCTGGCGCACGGTCTGCCCAGCGTAGTCCGCGCATCCGCAACCAGCGCGTGCCGACGTGCCGGCGACCCGGCACCGTGGGCGCGGCGCGAGGTCCCGGCGCCCGTGCGGGCGAGGTCGGCCAACGGTGCGAGACTGGGGCAGTGACGCGGACCGACTCCTTCTACGCCGTGATCGGCGGTCACGACACGTTCGTGCGGCTCGTCGACGAGTTCTACCGGGGCGTGGCGGCGGACCCCGCGCTGCGGGCGATGTACCCCGAGGAGGACCTCGGCCCGGCCGCTCAACGCCTCACGCTGTTCCTCGAGCAGTACTGGGGCGGCCCCACGACCTACTCCGACGAGCGGGGGCACCCCCGTCTGCGCGCGCGCCACGCCCCGTACAAGGTGAACCCCGAGGCGCGCGACCGGTGGCTCGCGCACATGCGGGTCGCCGTCGACTCGCTCGGGCTCGCACCGCTGCACCACGCCGAGCTCTGGGACTACCTCGAGCGGGCTGCGCACTCCATGATCAACACCTTCGACGCCTGACGCCACACGGCGGCTCGGTCCGCCGCCCGCCCGCGTGAGACGCTGGCGGCATGACCCCCCGTGCCCTCCCGATCTCGCCGGACGTCACCCGATGACTCTCGTGCCTGCCGCCCCCGACCCGACACGCACGCTCCTCGCGGCCCTCGACCTGGTCCCGTACCCCGGCGAGCCGGACACGTTCAGCGGGGTCAGCCTGCCGCGGCCCGGCGGACGTGTGTTCGGCGGACAGGTCCTCGCCCAGGCGCTCATCGCGGCGGGTCGGACGCTGCAGGACGCCGACCGGCTCCCCCACTCGCTGCACGCGTACTTCCTGCGGGCGGGTGATGCCAGCGAGCCGATCGACTTCGCGGTCGAACGGCTGCGCGACGGCCGGTCGTTCAGCGCCCGCCACACCCACGCGTTCCAGGGGGGTGTGCCGATCCTGTCGATGGTCGCGTCGTTCCAGGCGCAGCAGGACGGCCTCGACTACGCCGACCCGATGCCGTCGGCCCCCGATCCCGACGACGTCGGCTCGACCGACGAGGTGCTGGCCGGGATCGACCACCCGGTCGCGAAGTTCTGGACGACGGAGAGCGCGTTCGACGTCCGGCACGTCAACGGGTCGATCTACCTGGGACCGCACCCGGACACCTCAGGTCGTCAGCTCGTCTGGGTCCGCTCCCGCAACCCGGTCCCGGACGACCAGCTGCTGCACCGCGCCCTGCTCGCCTACGCGTGCGACCAGGTGATGCTCGAGCCGGTCCTGCGCCGCAGCGGCAACAGCTGGATGACCCGCGGGCTCTCGATCGCGAGCCTCGACCACGCGATGTGGTGGCACCGGGACGTCCGGGTCGACGAGTGGCTGCTGTTCGCCCAGTCGAGCCCGAGCGCGCAGGGTGGCCGGGGGCTCGGCGCCACCCAGGTGTTCTCGCGCGACGGCACGCTCGTCGCGTCGATCGCCCAGGAGGGCATGGTGCGCGTCCCGTCGAGCTGATCGACGCCCGCGATCGCTCCCCGGCGTGCGGGCTGGCCGCAGCCGGGTGAGACTTCCCCATGCCCGACGATGCCGACCCCTTCTCTGACCTGCTCCCCGAACCGGTCGCCGCCACGCTCCCCGGGCTCGTCCCGGTGGCGCCGGGCGCTGCCGGTCGGCCCGAACCGGCGCCGCTCGTGGCCGTCACCGGCGTGACCGGCTACGTCGGGGGCCGGCTCGTGCCCGAGCTCCTCGCC
>DASVMA010000322.1:0-4669 GCA_036384595.1 Cellulomonas sp.
CCGGCGGGAAGTCCTCCCAGTAGGTGATGGCGAGCCCGACGATGCTCACGGCGACCCCGATGCCGCTCGCGATGGTCATCGTGCGGCCGAACGAACGCGCGTACAGCTGCGCGACCGCGACCGGCACGATCATCAGGGCGCTGACGAGCAGCAGGCCGACGACGCGCATCGCGACGGTCACCGTCAGCGCCGCGATGCACGCGATGAGCATGTTGAGCAGCCGGACCGGGATCCCGCTGGCCCGCGCGAACTCCTCGTCGTGGCTGACCGCGAACAGTGCGGCCCGCAGCCCGACGCCGGCCGCGAGGACCAGCGCCGCGAGGACGACGGTCCAGGCGAGGTCGGCGACGGACACCGTCGAGATCGACCCGAAGAGGTAGCTGATGAGGTTGGCGTTGGTGCCACCGGCGACCTTGATGAGCAGCACCCCGCCCGCGATCCCGCCGTAGAACATCAGCGCGAGCGCGAGGTCGCCGTTGGTCTGGCCGCGCTCACGCACGAGCTCGATGACGACCGAGCCGATGATCGCCGCGACCACCGCGCCGGGCACGGCCAGCGCGTCGTGCGGCGCGAGGCTCGCCCAGTTGCCGACGAGCCAGCCGAGCGCGACGCCGGTGAGCGCGACGTGCCCGATGCCGTCGCCCATGAGCGACATGCGGCGCTGGACCAGGAACGTGCCGACCACGGGGGCCGCCGCGCCGACGAGGATGGCGGCGAGGAAGGCGCGCTGCATGAGCGGCGATCCCAGCATGGTCGTGAACGTCTCGATCCAGCTCACAGGTTCACCTCGACGGAGATCGTCGGCGCGGTCGGGGGAGGTGTCGGTCCCGGGTGGGCGTGCGTGTGGTCGTGCTCGGGCGTCGCGTGCTCGCCACGTGCGCTCGGAGGCGCGCCGTCGTGCGCGATCCGGCCGTGGCGCAGGACCACCGCGCGCTCGATGAGCGGGGCGAAGGGGCCGAGCTCGTGGAGGATGACGACGACCGTGGCGCCGCCGTCGTGCAGGCGCTGGACCGCGTCGACGAACGTCTGCTGCGTGGGGATGTCGATGCCGGACGTCGGCTCGTCGAGCACGAGGAGCTCGGGCCTGCGCACCAGGGCGCGGGCGATGAGCACGCGCTGCTGCTGCCCCCCGGAGAGCTCGTGGACGGGCCGGCGCGCCCTGTCGGCGAGCCCGACCTCGTCGAGCGCCGCGAGGGCGCGGGCGCGACCGTCGCGTGGCGGGCGCAGCCGGTGCCGGTGGAGGAGGCCCGCGGTCACGACCTCGAGCGCGCTCGCGGGGACGCCCGCGCCACCCGGGAGCCGTTGCGGCACGTACCCGATCCGTTCCCACGGCGCGGACCGGCCCAGCGGGCTGTCCAGGAGGCGGACGCTGCCGCTGGAGATCGGGACGATGCCCAGCAGCGCGCGGACGAGCGTCGACTTGCCGGAGCCGTTGGCACCGAGGAGGGCGAGCACCTCGCCGCGGCCCACCGACAGGTCGATGCCGGTGAGGATCTTCTGACCACCGAGCTGGACGCCGAGTCCCTCGGCCAGGATCACGTTGTCGCTCACGAGCAGGACAATGCCATCTTCAGGGCCGAAAGGTTCGCTTCGGCGATGCTGAAGTAGTCCTGGGACGGGTCGCTCACGCCTTCGAGCGGGTCGAGCACCCGCGCCTGGACGCCCAGGTCGGCGGCCAGCGTCTCGGCGACCTTGGGGCTCACGAGCGTCTCGAAGAAGATCGTGCGGATGCCGCGGTCCTTCACGAGCCGACTGATCTGGGCGAGCCGGTCAGGTGACGGGTCCGCCTCCGGGTCGAGCCCCGAGATGGCGACCTGCTCGAGGTGGTAGTGGGCTGCGAGGTAGCCGAACGCCGCGTGGGACGTCACGAACGCCCGGTCGGCGCAGGTCGCGAGCCCGCTCGCGTACTCGGCGTCGAGCGCGTCGAACCGCGCGGACAGCGCCGTGGCGTTCGCGGCGTATGTGGCAGCGCCCGCGGGGTCGATGGTGCTGAGCTGGTCGGCCACGGCGCGGGCGACCGCGGGCATCCGGCTCGGGTCGAGCCAGAAGTGCGGGTCGCGGGTGCCCGACGCGCCGGCGAGGGGCATCAGGGTCGTGAGCTTCGCGGCGTCGACCACATGCGCCGGCGGGGCTGCCGCGACGGCGTCGTCGACCGCCGGCTGGAAGTCGGAGAGGTAGACGACGAGGTCGGCGTTGCCGACCCGGACGACCTGCGCCGGTGAGAGCTCGAGGTCGTGCGGCTCGGCGCCGGGCGGGGTCAGCGAGCTCACGTCGACACGGTCGCCGCCGACCTGCTGGGCGACCATCTGCAGGGGGTAGAACGATGCGAGGACGCTCGGCCGACCGTCGCCGGAGCTGCCGGGGGAGCAGGCGCCCAGGGCGAGCACGGCGGCGGCGACGGGCAGCGCCAGGCGGGCTGCGCGGAGTCGGGTGGGCACGTGCTCAGTCTCTGGCAGTTGAGAATCGTTGTCAAAGTGAGGTCGGACGAGCGCGGGGGAGCGCACGGGGGCGTGCGCGATCCCGGTAACCTCGGGTGCGTAGCCTCCGCCAGCCAGGTGTGGGGTCGCCCGAGGAAATGAGTGTGCACGTGGCCCCGTCCCGTCTTGACGCCGTCACCTCCCTGGCCAAGCGCCGTGGGTTCGTCTTCCCGTCCGGTGAGATCTACGGCGGGACCCGGTCCGCGTGGGACTACGGGCCCTTGGGCGTCGAGCTCAAGGAGAACATCAAGAAGCAGTGGTGGCGGACGATGGTCACGAGCCGCGACGACATCGTCGGGCTGGACTCCGCGGTGATCCTGCCCCGCCAGGTCTGGGTCGCGTCCGGCCACGTCGGGGTGTTCACCGACCCGCTCACCGAGTGCCAGAGCTGCCACAAGCGGTTCCGTGAGGACCACCTGCTCGAGGAGTTCGAGGAGAAGAAGGGCCGCGCGCCCGAGAACGGCCTTGCCGACATCGCCTGCCCGAGCTGCGGGACGCGGGGCCAGTGGACCGAGCCGCGCGACTTCAACATGATGCTCAAGACGTACCTCGGTCCCGTCGAGGACGAGTCCGGGCTGCACTACCTGCGGCCCGAGACCGCGCAGGGCATCTTCGTGAACTTCGCCAACGTCGTCACGACGAGCCGCAAGAAGCCGCCCTTCGGCATCGGTCAGATCGGCAAGTCGTTCCGCAACGAGATCACCCCCGGCAACTTCATCTTCCGCACGCGCGAGTTCGAGCAGATGGAGATGGAGTTCTTCGTCGAGCCCGGGACCGACGAGACCTGGCACCAGTACTGGATCGACGCGCGCACCGACTGGTACACCGACCTCGGCATCGCCCGCGAGAACCTGCGCCACTACGAGCACCCGCAGGAGAAGCTGTCGCACTACTCCAAGCGGACCGTCGACATCGAGTACCGCTTCGGGTTCCAGGGCAGCGAGTGGGGCGAGCTCGAGGGCATCGCGAACCGCACCGACTTCGACCTCAAGACGCACACGGAGCACTCCGGCCAGGACCTGTCGTACTTCGATCAGGCCAAGAACGAGCGCTGGGTGCCGTACGTCATCGAGCCCGCCGCGGGACTGACACGCTCGCTCATGGCGTTCCTCGTCGAGTCCTACACCGAGGACGAGGCGCCCAACACCAAGGGCGGCGTCGACACCCGGGTGGTCCTCAAGCTCGACCCGCGACTCTCGCCGGTCAAGGCCGCGGTGCTGCCGCTGTCCCGCAACGAGGCGCTCTCGCCCAAGGCCCGGGACCTCGCGGCCGAGCTGCGCCGGTCGTGGAACATCGAGTTCGACGACGCGGGGGCGATCGGCCGTCGGTACCGTCGGCAGGACGAGATCGGGACGCCGTTCTGCATCACGGTGGACTTCGAGACGCTCGATGACCAGGCCGTGACGATCCGCCACCGCGACGACATGTCGCAGGTCCGGGTCGGGCTCGACCAGGTCTCGGCGTACCTCGCAGCCCGGCTGATCGGCGCCTGAGCCCGGCAGGTCATGACATCCGTCATGTCGAGGACGTGACGCCCGGCCCTCCGTCCGGGCGCTCGGCCCGAGCAGGCTCGTGCCATGACCTCAGCACAGCGGACGGCAGCCCTCGAGCTGCATGACCTGCACAAGAGCTACGGCTCGGTGCACGCCGTCGCCGGGCTCGACCTCGTGGTCGAGCCCGGCGAGATCGTCGCCTTCCTCGGTCCGAACGGCGCCGGCAAGACGACCACGATCGACATGGTCCTCGGGCTGGCCCGTCCCGACGCGGGCACGGTGTCGGTCTTCGGGCTGAGCCCGGCCGACGCGATCGCCCAGGGCCGGGTGTCCGCCGTCATGCAGTCAGGCGGGCTGCTCAAGGACATCACCGTCGCCGAGACGGTCGAGCTCACCGCGTCGCTGTTCGGGATGACCAGTCCGGTCGCGGACGTCCTCGAGCGGGCGGGCATCGCGTCGATCGCCGATCGGAAGGTCGGCAAGTGCTCGGGCGGGCAGCAGCAGCGGCTGCGGTTCGCCATGGCGCTCGTCCCCGAGCCCGACCTCCTGGTCCTCGACGAGCCCACGACCGGCATGGACGTCGAGGGACGCCGCGAGTTCTGGCAGGCCATCCGGGCCGACGCCGCACGCGGGCGCACGGTGATCTTCGCGACCCACTACCTCGACGAGGCGGACGCGTACGCCGACCGCATCGTGCTC
>DASVMA010000323.1:0-6004 GCA_036384595.1 Cellulomonas sp.
CACGCCGGCCAGGGCGAGCAGCTGCTTCTGGCCGCCCGAGAGCGCATGGACGGGCACGTCGCCGCGCGTGCCGAGACCGAACCGCGCGAGGATCTCGTGGGCCCGCTCGGTGCGCCGCGCGGCCGGCAGACCGAGCCGCCGCAGGGAGAGCGCGACGTCCTCGACCGCCGTCGGCATGACGAGCTGGGCGTCCGGGTCGGTGAAGACGAAGCCGACGCGGCTCCGGACGGCACGTCCGTCCCGGGCCGTGTCGAGCCCGTCGACCCGCACCGTGCCCGACGACGGCAGGACGAGCCCGTTGACGAGCCGCGCGAGGGTCGACTTCCCTGAACCGTTCGCCCCGATGACGGCGATCCGTCGTTCGACGAGCCGGCACGTCACCGGGCCGAGCAGGGTCACGACGTCGCTCGTCGCGCGCGCGCCGTCGTGCGAGGCGTAGGCGGTGACGGTGACGGCGTCGAGCTCGATCATGTGGTGCCCCGGTGCGTCAGGGACGGCGCCGGACCATGTCCGGGAACGCCCGGAGCACCGCGCTCGCGACCAGTGCCGCGAGCAGGTTCTTGATCAGGTCGCCCGGGATGTAGCGGGACCCTGCGACGAGGGCCTCCGAGGCGGACAACCCGCCACGCCACCCCATGACCGCGATGCCGATCGGGTGGATCAGCAGGAGGCTCGCAGCGGTGGCCGAGGCGAACAGGGCCACGTAGCGCACCGAGGGACGCAGACCACCGGCGCGCGTCGCGAGGTACCCCGCGAGCGCCGCAGCGAGGGGGAACGCGAGCAGGTAGCCGGCGGACAGGCCGGCGAACACCCCGATGCCACCGGCGCCGCCCGAGAACACGGGCAGGCCCGCGGCGCCCACCGCGAGGTACAGCAGGGCGGCCAGCGCCCCGCGTCGGGCCCCGAGGACGAGCCCCGCGAGCATGACGCCGAACGTCTGCAGCGTGATGGGCACGGCGCTGCCGGGGACCGGGATCGCGGGCAGGATCGCGCACACCGCGATGAAGGCGGCGAACGTCGCGACGAGCGCGACGTCGGTGGCTGCCGAGGACCGGGCCACGGGGATCGCGGGGGCGGCGGGGTGGACGGCGCCACCCAGTCCGAGGGCGGCGTTCGAGCTGTCAGGTGCGTCGGGCATCGGAGCTCCAAGGGGCTGTGGCACGTCGGCGGAGGGCGCTTCGCGGCGCCTGAGATGATTGATCTGAGGGCCTGCGGCCGTTGGCAACGCTAGCCGGTCGTAGACTGGGGCGCGTTTGTGCCCGTGCCCAACTGTGGCGCGTGGCGTTCGGAGGAAACCGCAGTCGGCGGTTCGCCGACCCCGGAGGGACACCTAGTGATCACTGCCCATGCCATCGAGCTGCGCGTCGGCGCGCGCGTGCTGCTGGAGGAGGCGAGCTTCCGCATCGCGGCGGGTGACCGGATCGGCCTCGTCGGGCGCAACGGTGCGGGCAAGACGACCCTGACGAAGACGCTCGCGGGGGAGACCCTCCCGACCGGTGGCCAGATCACACGGTCCGGCGACGTCGGCTACCTCCCGCAGGACACGACCTCAGGCGACCTGGCGATGCTCGCGATGGACCGCGTGCTGTCCGCCCGCGGCCTCGACGAGATCGTCAACGCCATGCGTGAGACCGAGGGCGCGATGGCGAGTGCGATCGACGAGACGCGCGACGCCGCGATGGAGCGCTACTCCCGGCTCGAGGCGCGCTTCTCCGCGGCGGGCGGGTACGCGGCCGAGAGCGAGGCGCACCGGATCACGTCGAACCTGGGACTGGACGACCGTGTGCTCGGGCAGACGCTCGGCACCCTCTCGGGCGGCCAGCGCCGGCGCGTCGAGCTCGCTCGGATCCTGTTCTCGGGCGTCGACACGCTCCTGCTCGACGAGCCCACCAACCACCTCGACGGTGACTCGATCCTCTGGCTGCGCGACTACCTGCGGACGTACGCGGGCGGGTTCATCGTGATCAGTCACGACGTCGAGCTGCTGCGGGCGACGGTGAACAAGGTGTTCTACCTCGACGCCAACCGGGCTGAGCTCGACCAGTACAACCTCGGGTACGCGGCGTACCTCGTGCAGCGTGAGACGGATGAGAAGCGGCGCAAGCGCGAGCGCGCCAACACCGAGAAGAAGGCCGCGGTGCTACTGCTGCAGGCCGACAAGATGCGGGCGAAGGCCACGAAGGCGGTCGCGGCGCAGAACATGGCCCGGCGGGCCCAGCGCATGCTGTCCTCGCTCGACGACGTGCGGGCGTCCGACAAGGTCGCCCATCTGCGGTTCCCCGACCCGGCGCCGTGCGGCAAGACCCCGCTCACCGCGACCGGGCTGTCGAAGTCGTACGGGTCGCAAGAGGTCTTCACCGACGTCGACCTCGCGATCGACCGGGGCAGCCGTGTCGTGGTGCTCGGGCTCAACGGCGCGGGCAAGACGACCCTGCTGCGCATGCTCGCCGGGATCGACACCCCGGACACCGGGGAGGTGCACGCCGGTCACGGGCTCAAGCTCGGGTACTACGCGCAGGAGCACGAGACGCTCGACCTCGACCGGACGGTCCTGGAGAACCTGCGCAGCTCCGCGCCGGACCTCACCGACACCCAGGTGCGCTCGGTGCTGGGC
The DNA here is from genome assembly GCA_036384595.1 of Cellulomonas sp. GTDB lineage: Bacteria > Actinomycetota > Actinomycetes > Actinomycetales > Cellulomonadaceae > Cellulomonas_A. Next base: position 2,615 of record DASVMA010000323.1, read on the forward strand.
TCGTTCCTGTTCTCGGGCGACGACGCCGACAAGCCCGCGAACGTGCTGTCGGGTGGCGAGAAGACGCGGCTCGCCCTGGCGGCGCTCGTCGTGTCGTCCGCCAACGTCCTGCTGCTCGACGAGCCCACCAACAACCTGGACCCGGCCAGCCGCGCGGAGATCCTCGGCGCGCTGCGCAGCTACGCCGGCGCGGTCGTCCTCGTGAGCCACGACGAGGGGGCCGTCGAGGCGCTGAACCCCGAGCGCGTCGTCCTGCTGCCCGACGGCGACGAGGACCACTGGAGCTCGGACTACCTGGATCTCATCTCGCTGGCCTGACCCGCGCCGAGGGCGACGCCCGTCAGCCCAGCTGCGAGTCGACGAGCGCGTCCTCTTCGTCCTCGGCGCTCGCTGACCGGCGACGTCGCTCGGGCCGGACCACGGGCCCCGCGGCCGAGCCGTCCTGCAGCTCGCGGCGAGCCATGGCCGTGAAGCCGACGAGCGAGCCCAGCGCGAACGTCCACCACTGGAACGCGTACGACAGGTGCGAGCCGGGGTCGGTGCTCGGCGCGGGAAGGGTCCCCAGCGCGTGGTCGGGCGCGGGGTCCTCGGCCGCCATCTCGCCGTAGACGCGGTACGCGCCGGGGGAGCCGGTCGCCGGGACGGCGTCGCCCGCTGTGAGGACCTGGTCGACCGAGATCGCCTGGACCTGGTGGGGTGGCGCGGAGCGCGGCGACGGAGCCTCCTCACTGCGCAGCCGCACGGTCACCGTGACGGTGCCGGCGGGAGGGGCCGGGACCGCCGCGACCTCGCTGCCGTTCTCTCCCGTCGGTACCCAGCCGCGGTCGACGACGAGGACCGCACCGGCCTCGCCACCGTCCGCGACCACGAGCGGGACGAGCACGTGGTAGCCCGCCATGCCGCCGATCGGCCTGTTGCGCAGCAGCACGGTCGAGTTGGCCTCGTAGCGACCCGTGACGGTCACCTGGCGCCACGTGGCGTCGTCGGGCAGCGCGACACCGGGCGTCGCGACCAGCGCGGACAGAGGGACAGGCTCGGCCGAGTAGTTGTCCTCGATCAGCCGGATCTGCGCGTCGCGGGCGACATGCCGGTTCCACTGCCACCGTCCCAGGAACGTGCAGGTGACGCCGAGGGCGAGTGCGAGCAGCAGGAGCGACACGGCGCGCCGCACGTGCGGCTTCATCATCCGTCGGCCGCGGGGAGAGCGTCGGCAGGCAGGCCGTCCGCCGGAAGGTCGGCCCCGGGCAGCTCGCTCGCCGGGACGACGTCCCGCAGGAACGAACGGGCGCCGAGGAACTCCTCGAGCTGCGCGCGGTGGCCGTCGCACGCGAGCCAGACCTTGCGGCGCTCGGCGGTGTGCAGCTTCGGGTTGTTCCAGAGCAGACCCCAGGTGGCTTCCTCGCGGCAGCCGCGCGCGCTGCAGACGAGGTCCTGGACGGCGTCCGGTGTGGGAACGGACAGGGTCATCGCTTGCCTCCATCGAGCTGACCGGTACCCGTGCCGGGTCCGAGGGTGCGGGTGTCGACGACCTCCACTGCGTCGTCGCGCCGTTCGCGGCCGGCATTCGCGAGGATGACCGCGATGTAGGGCAGGACGACGGCGGCGACGAGCAGGATGACCGACAGCCACACGGGCATCCGGTTCCACAGGATGACGACGAGGAGGAAGCACACGACCCGGACACCCATCTGGACGAGGTATCGGCGGGTGCGCCGCGCGATGTCGTCGGCCAGAGGGTCGGCGGCGGTCGTGATCCGGTGCACCTCGCCGGCGCCCGGTCGCTTCCTTCTCACCTCCCGATCTTAGACCGGCATGCTGTGGTCGATCCGGCGCTCGTGCCGGCCGGTGGCTGTGCGCCGTTGTGCTCACCGGACAACTCGAGGGCCCGAGCGTGAGGTCCGTCGCGCGGCGCCCAGTGCCTTCGGTCGGATAGCGTCGGTTCTCGTGCCAGACATCACAGCGGGTGGACCCGCACCACGAAGCGTGCTCGTCACCGGGGCGAACCGGGGGATCGGCCGGGCGATCGCCGAGCGTTTCGTCGCGGCAGGCGACAGGGTCGCGACGATCTACCGCAGCGGGGACCTGCCGGACGGAGTCTTCGGCGCGATCGGCGACGTGCGCGACTCGGCGTCCGTCGACGCGGCATTCAGCGCCATCGAGGCCGAGCACGGACCCGTCGAGGTCCTCGTCGCGAATGCCGGCATCACGCGCGACCAGCTCGTCCTGCGGATGACCGACGAGGAGTTCGAGGACGTCATCGACGTCAACCTCACGGGTGCGTTCCGGGTCGTGCGTCGTGCGTCCAAGGGCATGATCCGCCTCCGACGCGGACGCATCATCCTCATCTCGTCGGTCGTCGGGCTGTACGGATCGCCCGGCCAGGTCAACTACTCGGCGTCGAAGGCCGGGCTCGTCGGCATGGCTCGCTCGCTCACGCGCGAGCTGGGCGGGCGTGGGATCACCGCGAACGTCGTCGCACCGGGCTTCGTCGAGACGGCGATGACCGCCGAGCTGCCCGAGGCGCGTCAGGACGCCTACCGCGCCGCCATCCCGCTGGCTCGGTTCGCGCTGCCGGACGAGGTCGCCGCCGCCGTCCAGTTCCTCGCGTCCGCCGACGCGGGCTACATCAGCGGCGCGGTGATCCCCGTCGACGGAGGTCTCGGCATGGGCCACTGACCGCTCGCGCGCGTCACTGAACGCCCTCACGGGCGGGTAGGGGCCGCCCACGTCGACGCGGGTGGCCGTGCGATGCGACTCTAGGGGCGTGGAAGACTCCAGCACCGCCCCGCGTCGGCTCGTCCTGCTCCGTCATGCCAAGGCCGAGCACGGCGGCGAGATCGCCGACCACCTGCGTCCGCTGTCGCTCGTCGGTCGGCGCCAGGCGACCGGGGTCGGTGCCACGCTGCAGGCCGCCGGCATGATCCCGGACCTCGTGCTCTGCTCCTCGTCGCTCCGGACCCGCCAGACGTGGGACCTCGTGCGCTCGTCGCTCGGGGCACAGCCGACGGTGGAGCTCAGCGACACGCTGTACTCGGCCGGGGTCCGAGCGATGCTGGACCTGGTCCGCGACGTGCCGTCGGCCGTCCGCACGGTCCTGCTCGTCGGGCACGAGCCCACGGTGTCCGAGGCAGCGGCGACCCTCGCCGGCCCCGGGTCTGACGAACCGTGCCTGGCGCGGGTCCGGGTCGGGATGCCGACGGGCAGCTACTCCGTGCTCGAGACGGACATCAGCTGGGCCCAGCTCGAGCCCGACGGGGCTCGACTCCTCCGGCTCGTCACGCCTGCCTGAGCGGTCGACGCGCCCGCCCGGCAGACGGCTCAGAGGCCAGACGTCGCCAGGAACGGAGCGAGCGTCAGCACGTCGTCGAGCCGGCCCCGCACCACGGCATC
>DASVMA010000324.1:0-1697 GCA_036384595.1 Cellulomonas sp.
CGCCGTGGGGTGCTCGAGCCCGGAACCAGAGGGTCCGCCGACGACGGCGACGAGCAGACGGGAGCGCCGCGACGGGTCGCGGCGGAGCAGCTGCTGGGCTGCGCGGAGCAGGACGTCGGGCGCCTTGAGCGGCTGGATCCGGCCGACGAAGAGCAGCACGTCCGCATCCGGCGGCAGGCCGAGCCTGGCACGGGCCGCGAGCATCGGCACCGGGCGGAAGGCGTCGAGGTCGACGCCGGGGTGGACGACCTCGACGCGCGCCGGGTCGGCGTCGTAGCTGTTGATCAGGTCCTTGGCCTCGTCCACGGTGTTCGCGATCAGCATGTCGGCGGCGGCGACCACCTGCTCCTCACCGATGACCCGCACCTGCGGCTCGGGCGTGTCGCCCTCGGCGAGGAGGTCGTTCTTCACCTTGGCCATCGTGTGCATCGAGTGCACCAGGGGGACGCCCCAGCGGTCCCGGGCGAGGGCGCCGACCTGGCCGGAGAGCCAGTAGTGGCTGTGCACCGCGTCGTAGTGGCCGACGTCGAACTGCGCCTCGGTGCGGAGCACCTCGCGGGCGAACACGCACAGCTGACCGGGCAGGTCGTTCTTGGCCAGGCCCTCGAACGGCCCCGACACGATGTGCCGGACGCGCACGCCGGGAGCGATCGTCACCTCGGAGGGCTGGCTCGACGCGGTCGCACGGGTGTAGATGTCGACCTCGACGTCTCGCTGCGCCAGACGTCGGGACAGCTCGGTGACGTAGACGTTCATGCCGCCTGCGTCGCCCGTCCCGGGCTGGTCGAGCGGCGAGGTGTGCAACGAGATCATCGCCAGGCGCCGCAACGCGTGCGGGGCGGCGGCACCGGGGCCGTACTCCTGTGGATTCACGCACACACCTCCGTGAGCGACAACCACGGGGTGCCGGCGTCCATTCCCCGCCCGTCGCCGCCTCGTGCCGGCCGCCGTCACGGTCAGCGGTGGTGGGTCGGCGCGTAGGAGTCGGCGCGGTCGGCCGTCGAGCGGCGGAATCCCGCCAGCGCCACGGCGAGCACGATCACCGCTCCGAGCACATGGGTGCTCGCCGCCCCCTTCCAGCCGTCCACGCGGTCGTCGATGGCCTGGTCGACGACCTGCCAGACCGACGCGGCCAACAGCGGGAACGCCACCGAGACGATCAGCCGCAGCCACACGGGGGCGTGTGCGACGAGGGCGTAGCCCATCACGCACATCGCCGCGACGGCGGCAGCGTAGCCGGCGACCGCGACGGTGTCGTGCCAGTCGCGAGACCCGTGCGCAGCGAAGGAGAGTCCACCCGCTGCGCCGAGCAGCAGGCCGCTGAGGGTCCCGAGGAGGGCGGCCAGGAGTCGGGGGGTCATGACAGGATGATGGCCCCACTCTCTCCCGACCGCCACAGGAGGCCGAGCCCGTGACCGATCCGACGACACGGGTCGCCGTGGTCACCGGGGCGAGCAGCGGCATCGGCGCCGCGACCGCGCGCGCACTCGCCGGCGAGGGATTCCGAGTCGTCTGCGCGGCCCGGCGTACCGACCGGATCAGCGCCCTGGCCGAGCAGATCGGCGGCGTCGCCGTCACCTGCGACGTCACCTCCGACGACGACGTCCGGGGTCTCGCCGTCGCCGCCGGGTCGCGGGTCGACGTACTCGTCAACGACGCGGGCGGGGCGATCGGCCTCGACCGGATCGAGGACGCCT
>DASVMA010000325.1:0-1869 GCA_036384595.1 Cellulomonas sp.
CTCGATCACCGAGGTGGGCCGCTCCGTCGCGATGCTGGCCGCCGATCCGCGCCCCGCCGAGGCCATGACGACGCGCGGTCTCACCCCCGCGCAGGTCGAGGAGCTGCGGGTGCTCCTCGCCATCGTCGCCTCACCTGCCGACGGACCGGCGAGCACTCCCCCCGCGGTGATCCCGGCCCGCGACGAGCCCGACGAGGTCGCGGGTTAGCCTGACGTCATGCAGTTCGTCGAGCTCGACCTCGGGACCCGCCGGGTGGCGTACCAACCGACCTGGGACCTCCAGCGCGAGGTGCACGCCCAGGTCGCCGCCGGCGAGCGCGAGGACACCACGCTCCTGTGCGAGCACGAGAGCGTCTACACCGCAGGACGCCGCACCGCGTCCTGGGACCGCCCCACCGACGGCACCCCGGTCATCGACGTCGATCGCGGCGGTCGCATCACGTGGCACGGTCCCGGCCAGCTCGTGGGGTACCCGATCGTGCGGCTCGCGAGCCCGATCGACGTCGTCCGCTACGTGCGGGCGCTCGAGGAGGCTGTCATCCGGGTGTGCGCCGACCTCGGTCTGGTCGCCCGACGCGTCGACGGCCGCAGCGGCGTCTGGTTCCCCGCCGACGACCCGTCGCAGCCCGGTCCGGCCCGGCGTGACCGCAAGGTGGCGGCGATCGGCGTCCGGGTGGCGCGCGGCGTGACCATGCACGGCTTCGCGCTCAACTGCGACCCGGACCTCACCGACTTCGGCCGCATCGTGCCGTGCGGCATCGCGGACGCGGACGTGACGTCCCTCTCGCTCGAGGCGGGCCGCCGCGTGACGATCGACGAGGCGCTCCCCCTCGTCCGTGCCCATCTCCCGGTCACCCTCGCCGAGGTGACGGCGGCGGGCAGGTCCACGACGCCGGCGTCCGCCGTACCGGCCTGAGCTCCCCCCTGCGCTTCCCCCGAGGACTGGCCGGCACGGCATCACTGCCCGGCGCCCTACGACCGGGTCATCGGCGCGGCGGCCTCCCGGCGAGCTCGTCCACGATCGACTCCGACCAGGAGCGCACGTCCTCCATGTCGCGGAAGTCGCCCTGCTCGGCGTCGATCATCGCGACGAGCGCGCGCTCGGCCAGCCCGAGCTTCTGACGGTCGAGCCGCCCGGCGAAGCACCGCGGCGTGTGCGCACCTGTCCGCGTCGCGACCGTGGCGACGTCGTCGGGCTGGGCGGGCGGCACGAGGGGGTCGCCGACGGGTCCGGACCAGAAGAGCCAGACGGGGCGCGCGGCGAGCTGACCCGCCTCGCGGTCGACGAGCTCGCGCAGCGCTGCCGCCAGCCGCCCCACATAGACCGACGAGCCGAGCACCACGGCGTCGTACGTCGGGACGGCCAGCACCTCGTCGGGGTCGAGCTCGTCGACCTCGTGGCCGGCCGCACGCAGCACCTCGGCGACGACCTCGCCGATCTCGCGCGTCGCACCATGGCGTGACGCCACCGTGACCAGGATCCGCATGTCGAACCTCCTCGGGGCGTGCGCGAGGGGAGCTGTCCTGCGCTCCGTCTCGCCATGCTGCTCCCCGACCTGGGACTTCGCCTGGGCCGGAGGTCCCCTTGCGCAAGCGGCCCCGACGTGCCCGTCGCGGCTCGCGTAGGGTGAGGAACGTGACGATCGCTCCTGAGGGCCGCCGGATGCTCCGAGTCGAGGCCCGCAACGCCGAGACTCCCATCGAGAAGAAGCCCGCGTGGATCAAGACCCGGGCGACCATGGGGCCCGAGTACTCCGAGCTCAAGGGGCTCGTGAAGCGCGAGGGTCTGCACACGGTGTGCGAGGAAGCCGGCTGCCCCAACATCTTCGAGTGCTGGGAGGACCGCGAGGCGACGTTCCTCATCGGCGG
>DASVMA010000326.1:0-4375 GCA_036384595.1 Cellulomonas sp.
CGAGATGCGCATCATGGCGCACCTGTCGGGCGACGCCGGCCTCATCGACGCGTTCCGGTCCGGTGAGGACCTGCACAGCTACGTGGCGTCCCGGGTCTTCTCGGTCGCGACCACCGACGTCACGCCGGCGATGCGGTCGAAGATCAAGGCGATGAGCTACGGGCTGGCCTACGGGCTGTCGTCGTTCGGCCTGTCGAAGCAGCTGAAGATCGAGGTCGGCGAGGCGGCCGCCCTCATGGACGACTACTTCTCGCGGTTCGGCGGCGTGCGCACGTACCTCACCGGGGTCGTCGACGAGGCGCGGGCGACCGGGTACACCGCGACGATCCTCGGCCGTCGGCGCTACCTCCCGGACCTCACGAGCGACAACCGCCAGCGCCGCGAGATGGCCGAGCGGATGGCGCTCAACGCGCCGATCCAGGGCAGTGCCGCGGACCTCATCAAGGTCGCGATGCTGGGGGTCGAGCGCGAGCTCACGACGCGCGGCCTGGCCTCGCGCATGCTGCTGCAGGTCCATGACGAGCTCGTCCTCGAGGTCGCACCGGGGGAGCGGGAGGAGGTCGAGTCGGTCGTGCGCGAGCAGATGGGATCGGCCGCCGACCTGTCGGTGCCGCTCGACGTCTCGGTCGGCTCCGGTGCGAACTGGCACGACGCCGGGCACTGAGTTCGGTCGCGGGCGCGATGCGCCCGCGGTCGTCAGCGGTGCGTGACGAAGATCGCGGTCCCGGGCAGCAGGGCGCCGCGAACCGGTCCCCAGCCGCCCCAGGTGCGGTCGTTGTCACGGGGCCACTCGGGCTCGACCAGCCGGTCCAGCACGAAGCCCGCGGCCGCGAGCTCGGCGACGTGGTCGCCGAGCGTCCGGTGGTACTCGGCGTACAGCAGCCGGCCCGACGCGCCGATCTCGACGTAGGGCCGGCGGTCGAAGTACGAGCGTGTCGCGGTCAGGCCGCCCTCGCCGGGGTCGTCGGGGAACGCCCAGCGCACGGGGTGGGTGACCGCGAAGACCCAGCGTCCCCCGGGCCGGAGCACGCGGGCCACCTCGCCGTGCACGCGGTCGGCGTCGGGCACGAAGGGGATCGCGCCGAACGCCGTGAACGCGACGTCGAACGACGCGTCGGCGAACGGCAGGGCGCGCGCGTCGGCGTGCACGAGCGGTGTCTGCACCCCGGCCAGGGTGTCGTAGCGGGCGCCCGAAGCCAGCATGCCGGCCGACACGTCGGTCGCGACGACCTGCACGCCGCGGCGCGCGAGCCAGCGCGAGCACTGGGCGGCGCCCGCACCGATCTCGAGCACGCGAGCACCCTCGAGGTCACCGAGCAGGTGCGCGTCCGCCTCCCGCACACCCTCCGGGCACCAGCAGAAGTCCGCCGGGCCGAGGAAGTCGCCGTGCTCGTCGAGGTACTCGTCGGCGTTGGCGTCCCACCACGACCGACCGACGCGACCGCCGACGGCCGCTGGGACGTCGCGGTAGCCGGCATCGGCCAGCGGGTCGACCGGCTCGCTGTGCGTGCGCTCGCTCATGCGGCCGCTCCTCGCCTGGTCGGTCGTGCGGGTCCGCAGCAGCCTACGGCGGGGGCGCCCGATCGTGCTTTGACCCGTCCTGCGCGTGACAGATAGGGTGGACGGCGGTGCCGCGCGACTGAGAGGCGGTCTGCTCGTGAGGTCGATCCGGCCTCGCCAGTGGCCGCGTCCACGGTGGTCGGCACCGTCAATCCAGCACGATCCCTGTCCGCACTAGATCCTGTCCGCAACGGAGCCCACCCCTACATGAGCATTTCCACCCCAGCGAAGTCCGCCACGCCGCAGGTCGCGATCAACGACATCGGCACGGCCGAGGACTTCCTTGCAGCGATCGACGCCACCATCAAGTACTTCAATGATGGCGACATCGTCTCCGGCACCATCGTCAAGGTCGACCGCGACGAGGTCCTCCTCGACATCGGTTACAAGACCGAAGGCGTCATCCCCTCCCGCGAGCTGTCCATCAAGCACGACGTGGACCCCGGCGAGGTCGTCAAGGTCGGTGACGAGGTCGAGGCGCTCGTCCTCCAGAAGGAGGACAAGGAGGGTCGCCTGATCCTGTCCAAGAAGCGCGCACAGTACGAGCGCGCCTGGGGCACGATCGAGAAGATCAAGGAAGAGGACGGCGTCGTCACCGGCACCGTCATCGAGGTCGTCAAGGGCGGCCTCATCCTCGACATCGGCCTGCGCGGCTTCCTGCCCGCGTCGCTGGTCGAGATGCGTCGGGTGCGCGACCTCCAGCCGTACGTCGGCAAGGAGATCGAGGCCAAGATCATCGAGCTCGACAAGAACCGCAACAACGTCGTCCTCTCGCGCCGTGCCTGGCTCGAGCAGACGCAGTCCGAGGTGCGCTCGACCTTCCTGCAGACGCTGCAGAAGGGCCAGGTCCGTCCGGGCGTCGTCTCCTCGATCGTCAACTTCGGTGCGTTCGTGGACCTCGGCGGCGTCGACGGGCTCGTGCACGTCTCCGAGCTGTCCTGGAAGCACATCGACCACCCCTCCGAGGTCGTCGAGGTCGGTCAGGAGGTCACCGTCGAGGTTCTCGACGTCGACTTCGACCGCGAGCGCGTCTCCCTGTCGCTCAAGGCGACGCAGGAAGACCCGTGGCAGGCCTTCGCCCGGACGCACGCCATCGGCCAGGTCGTCCCCGGCAAGGTCACGAAGCTCGTCCCGTTCGGCGCGTTCGTGCGCGTCGAGGACGGCATCGAGGGCCTCGTGCACATCTCGGAGCTGGCCGTGCGCCACGTCGAGATCCCGGAGCAGGTCGTCCAGGTCGGCGACGACGTCTTCGTCAAGGTCATCGACATCGACCTGGAGCGTCGCCGGATCTCGCTGTCGCTGAAGCAGGCGAACGAGGGCTTCGACCCGACGAGCGACGACTTCGACCCCGCGCTGTACGGCATGGCGGCGGAGTACGACGAGGCCGGGAACTACAAGTACCCGGAGGGCTTCGACCCGGCCACGAACGAGTGGCTCGAGGGCTACGAGGCTCAGCGCGAGGTGTGGGAGGCGCAGTACGCCAAGGCCCACGAGCGCTGGGAAGCCCACCGCAAGCAGGTCGCGGAGGCCGCCAAGGCGGACGCCGAGGCAGCGAGCGGCGACGGTGGCGGCGCTGTCGCGACCGCGTCCTCGTACTCCTCGGCCCCGGCCGAGGAGGCCACCGGAACCCTCGCGTCGGACGAGGCGCTGGCGGCTCTGCGCGAGAAGCTCACGGGCAACTGACTCAGCCGGGGCACTCGCTGCCCTGACGGTCGCAGGCGGGCCGGTCACCTTCGGGTGGCCGGCCCGCGGTGCGTCCAGGCGCCGATGCGTCCGAGGCTGGCAGCGTCTGCAGGTGGACGCGGGCAGGGGCGGCTCGGGGCAGGATCGGGCAGGATGAGGAACATGCAGCGAATCGGACTGACCGGCGGGATCGCAGCAGGCAAGTCGGTGGCGGCACAGCGGCTCACGGAGCTGGGCGCGGTCGTGATCGACGCCGACCAGCTCGCGCGCCGCGCGCTCGCGCCCGGGTCTCCCGGGCTCGAGGACGTGGTGGCCGAGTTCGGGCGGGGCATCCTGACGAGCGACGGTGAGCTTGATCGTCCCGAGCTCGCGAGCATCGTGTTCGATGACCGTGCGGCGCGTGAACGCCTCAACGCCATCGTCCATCCGATCGTCCGACGGCTCGCGGCTGAGCTGGAGGCCGCCGCCGCGACCCTCGATCCGGATGCCGTCGTCGTGCACGACATCCCGCTGCTCGTCGAGTCCGGGCAGACGGGCGCGTTCCACCTGGTCGTGGTGGTGGACGCCCCGGCGGTCTTGCGGGTCGAGCGCCTCATCGGGACGCGGGGGATGTCGCGCGACGAGGCCGAGGCCCGGGTCTGGGCGCAGGCGTCCGACGCCGAACGCCTCGAGGTCGCGGACGTCGTGCTCGACGGCACAGGCAGCGACGCCAACCTCCGGGCCCAGATCGACGACCTGTGGGCACGGCTCGCGGCCGAGCGGGCAGCGGAAGCAGCGGCGGAACAGGGCTGACGACCGGCCGGGTGCAGGGCGTGGCATCGGACGGTCACCGGCCGGGAACGAGTGTCGGACCCGCGACGTACCGTTGACCCATGCGTCCTGTCACTGATCTGCAGCGGACCATGGCCCCGTTCGAGGTCGTGTCGGACTACACACCCTCGGGCGACCAGCCGACGGCCATCGCCGACCTGACCGCACGGATCCGCGCGGGCGAGAAGGACGTCACGCTCCTGGGCGCGACCGGGACGGGCAAGTCGGCCACCACGGCGTGGCTCATCGAGCAGCTGCAGCGGCCGACCCTCGTGATGGCGCCGAACAAGACGCTCGCGGCACAGCTCGCGACGGAGTTCCG
>DASVMA010000327.1:0-3032 GCA_036384595.1 Cellulomonas sp.
GCGCGATCCCGAAGATCATGAAGCCGATGTGGCTCACGAGCGTGAACGAGAGCAGTCGCTTGATGTCGTCCTGCGCGACCGCCCCGAGGATGCCCACGACCATGGTCGCGAGCGCGGCCCACATGAGCACGTCGTCGAGGCGTCCGTCGGGGAACAGCAGGGTCTGCGTGCGGATGATCGCGTACACGCCGACCTTGGTGAGCAGCCCGGCGAACACGGCGGTCACCGGTGCGGGGGCCGTCGGGTAGGAGTCCGGCAGCCACGCCGACAGCGGGAAGATCGCGGCCTTGATGCCGAACGCGAGCAGCAGCATGACCTGGAGCAGCAGCCGCACGTCGGGGTCGATCTGCGGCAGCCGGACCGCGAGCTGCGCGAGGTTGACCGTCCCGGTCGACGCGTAGACGAGCGCGATCGCCACGAGGAACAGCACCGAGGACAGCAGCGCGACGACGACGTAGATGCTGCCCGCGCGGATCCGCTCGCCCGTGCCGCCGAGAGTGAGGAGCACGTAGGACGCCGCGAGCAGGATCTCGAAGCCGACGTAGAGGTTGAACAGGTCGCCCGAGAGGAACGCGTTGGCGACGCCCGCCACGAGGACGAGGTACGTCGGGTGGTAGATCGACACGGGCGCGGCCTCGTCACCGTCCGCCTCACCCTGGGCCAGGGAGTACAGCAGGACGCAGAGCGTGACCGCGCTCGACACCGTGAGCATGAGTGCCGAGAGCCGGTCGGCGACCAGGTCGATGCCGACGGGCGCGGCCCATCCCCCGACATCGAGGACGAGCGGGCCCGCGTCGGTGAGCACGAGCAGGGTCGCGGACACCGCGAGCACGATCGACAGCGCGACGACGCTGATCGTGCGCTGCGCCCGCGGCCTGCGGTACAGCGCGAGCGTGAGGCCCGCGGCGAGCAGCGGGACGACGACGGGCAGCGGGACGAGCCAGACGGGGTGACTCACGGCGCGGACCCCCCGTCGGTTGCGGCCGGGACGGGCTCGTCCGTCTCGTCACGGGTCTCGGCGGCCTCGTCGTCGAGCGACACCATCGCCTCGTCGGTGTCGGTGTCGGTGTCGAGGAAGGCCCGCTCGTCCCGGGCGGCGAGCCGCGCGATGCGCCGGTCCTCGACGTCGTCCTGGACCTCGTCGTGCCCGTGCAGCTGCCACGAGCGGTAGGCCATCGCGAGCAGGAACGCGGTCATGCCGAGCGTGATGACGATCGCGGTGAGGACCATCGCCTGCGGCAGCGGGTCGCTCATGTCCCGGGCCGCCGCCTGGCCGAGGATCGGTGGCCGACCCGCTGCACCACCGGCGACGAGGAACAGCAGGTTCGCGCCGTTGCCGAGCAGGATGACGCCGACGAGCACGCGCGACAGGCTGCGCTCGAGCAGCAGGTACACGCCGACGGTGAACAACGCCGCGATGACGACGACCAGGACGAGGTTCGGGCTCATGTCGATCATCGGACAACCACGTCCTCGACCTCGTCGTCGACCTCGGACCGCCGGTCGAGCTCGGCGCCGAGGGTCCGCAGGATGTCGAGCACCAGTCCGACGACGACGAGGTACACCCCGACGTCGAAGAACAGCGACGTCACGAGGTGCACGCTCCCGACCACCGGCAGCGAGACGTCCACGATCCACGACTGCAGCACCGACCCGCCGGCGAGCAGCCCGGCGATCCCGACGCCCACCGACATGAACAGCCCGAGTCCGAGCAGCACGCCGGGTTGGACCGGTGCGGCCTCCCCCAGCTCGTAGCGGCCGCCCGCGAGGTACCGGACCGCGAGCGCGATGCCCGTCACCAGCCCCGCCGCGAACCCGCCGCCGGGGCCGTTGTGCCCCGAGAACAGCAGGTACACCGAGTACACGATCATCGTGTGGAACAGCAGCCGGGTCGTGACCTCGAAGATCACCGACCGGCGGTGCGGGGCGAGGGTGCTGACGGCGCGCAGCCACTCGGCCGAGCGGGTGCTCGTGGCGCTGGGCGCGGGCTGCCCGGGTGGTCGGCGCAGGATGGCTATCGGGTCGTGCTCGCTCGCCCACACGCGTCCGCCGACGTGCGCGTCGTCGATGCGCTGGATGGCCGCGCCGCGGCGCCGGAGGAACACGAGTGACGCGACCCCGGTCGCGGCCACGAGCAGCACCGAGATCTCGCCCATCGTGTCCCACGCCCGGATGTCCACGAGGGTCACGTTGACGATGTTCTTGCCGCCACCGAACTGCAGCGCCTCCGCGGCGAAGTCGACCGACACCGGGGTGTGGATGCGCGCACCCGGCACGACGAGCGCGAGCCCGCCGACGGCCAGGCCGACGGCCAGGCCGACGGCGAGGCGCACCCAGCGGCTCGCGGCGAGCGGCCGGTCGGAGAAGTACGGCGGGAGGCGGCGCAGCACGAGGACGAACACGACGAGCGTCACGGTCTCGGCGAGCACCTGGGTGAGGGCGAGGTCGGGTGCGCCGTGCAGCAGGAACAGGGCCGCGACCCCGTACCCCGAGACGCCGAGCAGGATGACGGCCTTGAGGCGTCGGCGGGACCGGGCGGCCAGGATCGCGGAGGCGACGATCATGACGCCGAACACGGCCTGCGCGGGCTCGTCCCAGGCGCGCACCGAGGTCGGCAGGGACGTGGTCGCGAGCAGCGGCAGCCCGACGGCCGCGGCGAACACGACGAGGATCAGGCCGAGGTAGACGGGCAGGGAGCCGCGCTGCGTGAGCGCGGTGACGTTCGCTGCCAGGTCGTCGAGGCGGCGCATCATCCGGCGGTAGAGGCGGTCGGCGTCGGGCGCGCGCGAGATCGCGGCCTGCAGGCGCTCGATCGGCCGGCGCCACCGGAACGCCGCGAGTCCGACCGTGAGGACGAGCAGCGTGAGCACGAGGGTCGGGGTCACGCCGGCCCACAGCGTGAGGTGCCCCGGCTCGCCCGGGTAGGTGTCGGCGTGCGGCGCGAGCAGGTTCTGGCCGACGCTCGGCAGGAGGGCGACCAGCAGGCCGAGGACGGCGAGCACGAGGGGCGGGCCGAGCAGGACGCGCGAGGG
>DASVMA010000328.1:0-1769 GCA_036384595.1 Cellulomonas sp.
GCGGAAGTCGAGCACCTGGTCGGAGCCGATGACCACGCCGTCCCCGCCGACCGACGATGCGTCGCCCGCGCCGGGACCGGCGGCGGCCGCGACCTCCGCGACGGCCTGTGCGATGGGGTGCTCGGACAGCGCCTCGACCGCCCCGGCGTACCGGAGCACCTCGGCCTGCGCGGCGTCGGTGGACCGGGCACCGGCGGGGACCAGGATGTCGACGAGCGACATGCGGCCCTGCGTCACCGTGCCGGTCTTGTCGAGCACCACGGTGTCGATCTGCCGGGTCTGCTCGAGGATCTCCGGGCCCTTGATGAGGATGCCGAGCTGCGCGCCGCGACCCGTCCCGACCAGCAGGGCCGTCGGGGTCGCGAGCCCCAGGGCACACGGGCAGGCGATGATCAGCACCGCGACCGCTGCGGTGAACGCCGCCTGCGTGCCGCCGCCGGAGATGAGCCACACGACGAACGTGATCGTCGCGAGCACGAGCACGACGGGCACGAAGACCGACGAGATGCGGTCCGCGAGGCGCTGCACCGGCGCCTTGCCGGTCTGCGCGGCCGCGACGAGCCGCCCGATCTGCGCGAGCCGGGTCTCCTAGCCGACCCGCGTCGCGCGGACCACGAGGTGACCGGAGGAGTTGATGGTCGCGCCCGTGAGCTCGTCGCCCGGGCCGACGTCGACCGGGACCGGCTCGCCCGTGAGCAGCGACGTGTCGACCGCGCTCGTCCCGGACACCACGACACCGTCGGTCGCGACCTTCTCGCCGGGTCGCACCGCGAACTCGTCGCCCACGTGCAGCTGGGAGATCGGGACGCGCTGCTCGGTGCGGCGCCCGTCGGGCCCGGTGACCAGCAGCGCGACGTCCTTGGCGCCGAGGTCGAGGAGCGCGCGGAGCGCATCCCCGGCCCGACGACGCGACCGGTGCTCGGCGTACCGGCCCGCGAGCAGGAACGTCGTGACGACCGCGGCCGTCTCGAAGTAGAGTTCGGGGATCGTCATGCCCATCCCGGCGTCCCGGGCGGGGAAGAGGGTCGGCGTCATCCGCAGACCGATCTCGCCCGCGCCGCCGAGCAGGAGCGCCCACAGCGACCAGGCGGTCGCCGCGACGATCCCGATCGACACGAGCGTGTCCATCGTCGAGGCGCCGTGCCGGCCGGCGCGCACCGCTGCCTTGTGGAACGGCCAGGCCGCCCAGGTCGAGACGGGCAGCGCGAGCACCGCGACGACCCACTGCCAGCCCGGGAACTGCAGGGCCGGGATCATCGACAGGGCGAGGACGGGCACGGTGAGGACGGCCGCGCCGCGCAGCCGCCGACGCAGGTCGGTTCCGCGCTGGTCGGTCGGGGCAGACGTGTCCTCGTCGGGCTCCATGTCGTGGCCCGCGGGCATCGAGTGGCCCGACAGGGCGTGCTCGATCGGGTCCATGCCCATCGCGTCGTGCATGCCGGACGCGGGGTCGTGCCCCTCCGTTGCCGAGCCGTGCCCGGCGTGGGGCTCTGCGTGCCCGGCGTGGGCGTCGGCGGTCTCGGTGGTGGCCGTCGTGAGCGAGCGTCGGGACAGGACCCGTGCGTCGTACCCGGCCTTGCGGACCGCGGCGACGAGGGCGTCGTCGTCCGCGGGCGTGCCGGCGTCGTCCGCGAGCAGCTCGACGTGAGCCGTCTCGAGCGCGAGGTTGACCGTCGCCGTGACGCCCGGGACCAGGTTCAGACGCTTCTCGACGTGCATGACGCACGACGCGCACGTCATCCCCTCGATCGCGAGGTCGACGGTGGCGA
>DASVMA010000329.1:0-3770 GCA_036384595.1 Cellulomonas sp.
TCAGCACCCCGCCGACCTCGACGTGATACGTGAACGCCGTGCCACCGGCCACGATCGGCAGGTACGCGTACGGGCGGTTCGGTGAGCCGTCCTGCTGACCCTTCTCGTCCGTGCCCTGGTACGGGATCTCGCTGATCGCGAAGTCGTCCATCGCACCGGCGAAGTTGGAGCGACCCACCGACGACCCGCCACCGTTGTAGACGACCTGGATCCCGCTCGCCGTCACGTCGGAGATCCACTGGTTGAAGATCACCTGGCTCCACGTCGACCCGTCACCCTCGATCTGGGCGTAGTCGGCATACGCCGGCGCCGCGGTCCCAGCGATCAGCGCGACGAGCGCCGCGACCGCGACGGCCGAGGCTCGCCTCGCCCACGCCGTGGGTCGGGACAGGCGAGAGCTCATCGATGCTCCTGGGAAGCGTGGGGACGGACCGTGCTGCGACGGTTGGCGGGACGCGCGGCGGCGGGTCATCGACCCGTCCTCTGCCGGGCGAGCAGCCGGGCGACGACGAACAGCACGAGGACGAGGACCAGGAGGATCGTGGCCGCCGCGAACCCGCGCTGGATGTAGATGGGCTCCCCGCTGCGCACCGTCGAGAACACGAACAGGGGCAGCGAGTTCATGGCGCTCGAGAACGGGTCGCCGACGAGGAAGGTCGACGCACCCGACGTGAGCAGCACCGGGGACGTCTCGCCGACGCCGCGCGCGATGCCCAGGATCAGCGCCGTCGCCAGCCCGGGTCGCGCGGTCGGCAGCACGACGTGCCACACGGTCCGCCACCGGGACGCCCCGAGCGCGAGGCTCGCCTCGCGCAGCCCGCTGGGCACGACGCGCAGGACCACGTCGGCGGCGCGCGCGATGATCGGCAGCATCATGACCGCGAGGGCCATCGCTGCGGCGAACCCGGAGCGCGGCACCCCGAGACCGACGAGCAGCACCGTGTAGATGAAGAGCCCCGCGACGATCGAGGGCAGCGCCGTCATCGCCTCGACCACGGTGCGCACGACCCTCGCGAACCCACCGCCGATCTCGGTCATGAAGACCGCGGTGCCGAGCGCGAGCGGGACGGCGACGGCGACCGCGATACCGACCTGGATCAACGACCCGACGATGGCATGCAGCACACCGCCCTGGCTGAGGGGCGCACGCGGTCCGGTGCCCGCCATGTCGTGCGTGAACATGTTGACGTGCGGCAGGGCGCCCATCCCCCGCAGGAACGTGAACCCGACCGTGGTGACGAGCGCAATCCCCACGACGGCCGCGCCGCCGGTCACCAGGGCGCCGGCGAGCCGGTCGACGACCGCCGGTCCCGGCGAGACGGCCGCAGTCGTCGCCGTCACGGTGGCCAGGAACAGCACGAACGCCGCGAGCGTGAACGCCAGCGGGTTGCCCCACGGCAGCAGCCGGAAGCAGATCACCCAGGCGAGCGCGAGCCCGGCAGCCATCGAGCCGACGAGGATCGTGCGCTCCTCGGCCGTGCTGGTCGAGACGGCCCGACGCCGTGCGGGCGGCGCCGCGGGGAGGTCCTCGAGCGAGCGCACCCAGGTCCGCAGGACCTCGTCCTCGGACGTGCGCGGCAGCTGTGCGGACGAGCTGGTCGCGGTGGCCATCAGATGTCCGTCCCTGCGCCCGAGCGGCTGCGCCCGACGACCATCGACGCGATCGTGTTGACGACGAGCGTGATGATGAAGAGCACGAAGCCGGCGGTCAGCAGCGCGGACAGCTGCGAGGCGGACGCCTCTCCGAAGCGGCCCGCGATCAGCGCCGAGACGGTGTTCGTGCCGACCTCGAGCGGCCGGAACTTCAGGTCGAACGACGGCGAGATGATCAGCACGACCGCGATCGTCTCGCCGAGGGCGCGACCCATCCCGAGCATCGTTCCGCCGATGATCCCGCCCTTGCCGAACGGCAGGACGACGGCGCGGATGACACCCCAGCGCGTCGAGCCGAGCGCGATCGCCCCCTCCCGCTCCCCCGCCGGTGCCTGCGAGAAGACCTCGCGCATGACCGCCGATGCCATCGGCAGCACCATCATCGCGACGGCGATGCCCGCCACGAACGCCGAGGCCGTGTACCGCGTCTGCTCCCACATCGCGGCGTGCGGGTCGGTGTCCACCCGGAAGAACGGCAGGAACCCCAGGTACGTGTGGAGCCACCGCGCGAGCCTGCTCGCGTACGGCTGCAGGAGGAAGAAGCCCCACAGCCCGTAGATGATGCTCGGCACCGCGGCCATGAGGTCGACCATCGACACGAGCGTCGATCGCAGGCGGACCGGTGCGTACTCGCTGATGTACAGCGCGGTGGCGAGCGCGAGCGGGAACGCGAACGTCATGGCCACCAGGGCGACCGTGAGCGTCCCGAGCAGCACCGATCCGATGCCGACCACGTCGGCCTCGGGCTGCCACTGCGTCTCGGTCAAGAACCCCAGGCCGTAGCGCTTGAACGTCGGTACGGCCTGGAGCGCGAGGAACAGGCCGATGCCACCCGTGATGGCGAGCACTGTGGCGCCGACGGCCCGACCCCCGATCGCGAACACACGGTCGCTGCCCGACTCGCTCCGTGCGAGCCGTCGCGGAGTCGCTGCCGCGCTCGACGACTCCTCGACGCGGACGATCGTGCTCACAGGCGGACCGGTCCTCTCGTGTCGTGGTTCGCCGCGCACCGCGGGTCGGACCGATCGAACATTCCGCTGGCGACTGCGGGTCCCCCCACCGGTGAACGCAGGACGAACGGGACGGAAGGGATCACTCGGCGCCCCGCGAGACGAGCGGCCGAGCCGCAGCCACGGCCCGGAACGCGTGCACGACGGGATCGATCTGCGCGGTCGGTGCGAGTGCCGCGAACATGCGCCACGCGTGGTCGCCGCGGACCCTGCGGTCGAGGTCGCCCGTGCTCTCGACGATCGGCCGGCCCTCGAGGCTCAGCGACCACCGCCAGCGCGCGCGCTCGGTGAGCCGCAGCGACGGCTCGAGCTCGTCGACACGGCGCCTGACGACGTCGATCGACTGGTGGGCGGTCACGACCGACTCGAACGGGGCGACGGTGCGAGCGAGCCCCCGTCCGTTGGGGCTCACCATCCGCCACCACACCGGGCCGTCGCCACCGAACCTGTACACCTGGAAGACGGGTGCGACGGCGCGCATCGAGGTTCGTCCTTGTCATCCCGGCAGCGGCGCGACGAGTTGCGCACCGCACGGATTCAAGGGGTAGCGGGCGACGTGCGGACTCCTGCCGGGCGTCCGGAGGATGAACGAATGTCGCAATGGTCCCCAAACGCGAGGTATTCACCCGTTCGCGCACCGAACGGGTGACTCATCCCGCCAACGAGCCCGCCGCGTACCGGTTGGCGGCACCGAGCACGTCCGCGACGTACTGCTCGGAGTGGTTGTACGAGAAGACCGCGTCGTGCCACCCGGTCGCGCCCGTCAGGTCGGCGCCCGACGCGCACAGGTAGCGCGCCGCACCGAGCGCCGCGTCGTCGATGTCGTTGGGGTCGTCGACCCCGTCCCCGTCGCCGTCGGCCCGCCACCGCGACCATGTCGACGGCAGCATCTGCATCGGTCCCACCGCGTGGTCCCAGGTCGCGTCGCCGTGCCACGCGGTGGACTCCGGTGTCGCACGGATCGCCGCGAAGCCCGCGCGGCCGTCGAGGGCGGGCCCGAGGATCGGATCCGTCGTCGTACCGTCCTCCCTCAGCACGCCCCCACCGTGGGTCCCATGGCCGGACTCGATCCCCCCGATCGCCGCGAGCGTCGACCAACCGAGCCGG
>DASVMA010000330.1:0-7370 GCA_036384595.1 Cellulomonas sp.
GATGTGCCCGCCGATGCTGAGGTCGCCGAAGGCCCCGCCGGCCAGGGAGTAGATCGTGGACCAGTCGCTCGACGACCACAGCGTGCGGATCGACGCGTCCACCGGTGCGAGCACCCCGGGGACCGTCGCGAGGCGTGCGACGTCGGCGCGCTCGCGGGCGTCGAGCACCGCCTGGGTGGCCACGAGCCCGACGACGAGGATCGTCGCGACCGCGAGCGCCCAGCGCCGTCGCCGTCCCCACCGGCGCGCGGGCGGAGGTTCGGACGGCGTGCCGGAGCCTGACGTGACCGGTCCGGTCCCGTCGCCCGTCTCGTCCGACAGCTCGACCGGCTGCATGACGTCGCGGCCCATACGTGCAACCTACGACCTCGGGCGCCCACGGTGGGCGGGGTTCAGCCGAGCGCGACGACCTCCAGGCCCGACGTCGTGTACCGGGTGCCGAACGCGCGCCCGTGGACCGCCTCGAGGTTGTCGACGTGCTCCGGAAGCGCGGCCTGCCACAGCCGTCGTCCGTCGGCGAGGTCGAACGCCACGAGGTGCGGCGTGGGGACCCGCTCGACCACCACGAGCACGCGACCGTCGGTGAGGGGGACGGCGATGTCGGACTTGAGCTGTACGGGCGTCGTCCACAGGACCTTGCCGGTCGTGGCGTCGAGCGCGAGGACCGCGTCGTACGTCGCGGCGTACAGGACGCCGTCGAGCAGCAGCGGGCTGCGTCCGGTGCCGACCCCGCTCGTCCACCGTCGCTGACCGGTCGTGGCATCCCACGCGCGGAGCCGCGCGCCACCCGTGAAGACGAGGCCCGGGAGGCTCCCGTCGTCCACCGCGAGGTTGACGGGCTCACCGTCGAACGTCGGCCCGGCGCGACCGTCGACCAGCAGGGTGGTCCGGGCGCCGACCGGACCCTGGGGGGTCCGGAGCGCGAGCACGCCGACGCGCGCCAGCTCGAACCACGTCGATCCGCCGTTGCCGGGCAGCTCGCGCTGCAGCACCCCGTCGGGTGACAGCAACCACAGCTTCTGGGACCACGAGCCGACGATGATGCCGACACCGACGGCCGTGACGTCGAGGCCGAGACGCTCACCCGCGCGGGCCTCGAGCGGCGCAGGAGTCGTGAACGTCCAGCGGACCTCACCCGTCCGCGGCTCGGTCCCTGTCACGACGCCGTGCCCGTCCCCGCTGACCCAGGCCACGAGGACGAGGTCCGACTCGACGGCCAGCGTGGACGACGACGCGGCGTCGCGCTCGGCGACCAGCGCGCCCGTCCGGGGGTCGACGACGACGACCCGGGCGCGCCCCGGCGCCGCGGAGGTGGGAGCGATCGTTCCGGTCTGGGGCGCGTAGTCGTCCAGGACGAGGCACACCGCGAGACCCTGGGCCGCCAGGCACTCGGGGGCTCGTGCGGCGTCGGCGGGAGTCGTGGGAGCGGCGTCGCTCACCGCGAGCGACCACGCGGTGGCGCCGGTCTGCGCGTCGAGCGCCTCGACAGCCTGGCTCCCGTCGGCGTCGAGCCGACCCCCGATGAACCGGCCTGCCAGGAGCACGCCCCCGGTCACCGCGGTGCTCGTGCTGGCGTCGGACCGCCACAGCTCGTGGATCGACGCGTCGAGCTCGCGCACCACGCCCGGCAGCGCGCGGACCCGGGTGAGCCGCGCGCGCTCGCGGGCGTCGAACACGGTCTGGGTGACGGCGAGGCCGCCGAGCATGACGGCGACGAGCCCGGCCGCGATCGGCCACGAACGGCGCAGGCGCGCCTGGGCCGCGGCCAGGTTCGAGGTGGGGAGCGCCTCGAGCTCGTCCATCTCGACGTCGTGCATGTCCTCATGCCGCGCCATAAGGCGCAACCTACGCGGGCGCCGCGCGCCGCGCCGGTCAGCCGAGGGCGCTGACCGCGTCCCCGTGGAAGTACGAGCGCTGCAGGGCGACGATCCGGCCGCCGACGACCGTGAGATCGGTCGTGTCCGCCGGGAGGAGGCTGGCCCACATCCGTGAGCCGTCGGTCGGGTCGAACGCCACGAGCCGCTGCGTGAACGCCGTCTCGAGCAGGAACACGGCCCGACCGTCGCTCACGACGCTCGGGAGACGGCTGCTGCCCGTCGGGATCAGGACGCGCTTCTGCCACAGGAGCGCACCGCTGGTCGCATCCAGCGCGCGCAGCCCGATCGGGGTGGACTGGTAGAGCCGTGAGTCGAGCAGCACGAGGTTGCCCGTGGTGCTCGGCATCGGCACGGACCAGCGCTGCTCGCCCGTCGCGGCGTCCCAGGCGGTCAGCTGCGCGCCGCCGGTGAAGACCAGACCGGGCGCGCTGCCGTCGTCGACGGTGGGGGTGAGCACGTCGCCGCGGATGGCGCGGCCGGCGGTCGACCCACCGTTGCCGGTGAGCACGCGCAGGAGCGGGCTGCTCGCTCCGGACCACGTCTGCACGGCGAGTACGCCCGCCCGGGGGGCGATGAGGGCTGCACCGGCGACAGCGGCGAACGCGCGCTCGGCCGACCCGCTCGACGACAGCAACCAGGCGGCACCCTGCTCCGCGCCGACCAGGACGTGACCGTCGCGAGCGCTCAGGCGCACGCGGGCCGGTTGCCCGGCGGTGACCTGAAGGGCCTCTGGGGTCGTGAACGTCCAGCGGACCTCGCCCGTGCTGGGGTCGGTCGCGGTCAGGACGCCGTGCCCGTCCGACGCGACCGACGCGACGTAGGCGACGTCACCGTCGACGGCCAGCACGGACGACGGAGTGGCAGGGCGCTCGGCGGTGACGGTGCCGGTCGAGGGGTCGACGACGACGATGCGCGCGTTGCCGGCCTCGGGGGAGGCCGAGGATGCGCCGCCGCCGGGCGTCGAGTACCCCGCGAGCACGAGGCACAGGAGCGTGGGGGAGCCCGTCGCTGTGCCGGTCGGTCGTGCGAGGCCGCAGGTCGGCGCAGGGATCGTGACGCCCGTCGCGGCGGGCTCCGGTCCGGCGAGGACCGTCGACCAGGTCGTCGTCCCGGTGTCCGGGTCGATCGCCTCGACCGTCTGGATGCCGTCCTTGGTGACGGCTGGGCCGACCCACCGGCCGTCGACCGTCGTCGAGGACCGCACGAGCTCGATGCTGCCCGGCACGTCGCGGCGCCACTTCTCGGTCACGGACGCGTCGGTCGTGCGTGCCACGCCCGGCATCGCCTGGATCCTGCTGAGGTGGCTGCGATCGCGGGTCGACAGCGTGGCCTGCGTGACGGCGAGCACGGCGACGACCCCGACGGCGACCGGCCACCAGCGCCGTGCCCGACTCGCGACCGTGCCGCGGGGTCCGAGGGGGGGCGGCACCGTGGACGAGCCCCCGGCGTCGCCGCGAACGACGTCTCGTAGCCCGTCCTGCAGTGTCATGGGATGAAATCTACCGGGCCGTCAGGGTGTCGTCGCCCCGGCGAGGCCGCCCACCAGTGCTGTGAGCGCCTCGACGACGTCGTCCGGCCCGTCGACCCGGTACTCCGCGATCGTCTCGCCCGGTCCGACCTTGACGGTCACGTCGTCGGGTCCGAGGACGGCGAACGCGTGCTCGTCGGTCACGTCGTCGCCCACGTAGACCACGACCCGCGCACCGAGCTCGTTGCGCAGCGCGGTCACGGCGTCGCCCTTGCTCGCGTGGAGCACCGAGATCTCGACGACGTCCTTGCCGTGGAGCACGTTCGTCCCGAGGCGCGCGCCGACCTCGAGCGCCTCGGCCTCCGCGACGTCGGCCACGTCGTCCGGTGCGAGCCGCGTGTGCACGACGACCGCCGTGGGCTTCGTCTCGACCCACACGCCGTCCCGGCCGCGCGCGACAGCGGCCACCTCGGCACCGAGCGACGCGAGCCGGTCCGCGACGTCGTCGTCGAGCTGCACGACGTCACGGTCCAGCCCGAACGCGGTGACGCGTGCGCGCTCGGCGCCATGGCTGCCGATCAGGAACGTGCCGACAGGTGCCTGCGCGAGGGTGTGCAGGTCGCCGAGCGCCCGCCCGGACACCAGCGCGACGTGCACCCGTGCCGAGGCGGGCAGTGCCACGAGCTGCACGAGCGCCGCGGCAGCGCCCGGCAGCGCCCGCGACGCCGACGGGTCGTCGACCAGCGGTGCGAGGGTGCCGTCGAAGCCGAGCGCGACCAGCAGGGGTCGGCGGCCCGTGTCGGCCGCGAGCTCGCGCAGCCCGGCGAGCACGCCACGGTCCTCAGACCCGGTGAGCGCGTCGGCGCGTCGCTCAGCCATGGTGGTTCCGTGCCGGGACGGCGGTCAGGACCGCGAGGAAGGTCTCGGACCACAGGGCGACGTCGTTGGTCAGGACGCGGCGGCGCAGTCGCCTCATCCGCTTGCGGGCCTCGCGAGGCTCGAGGTGCGCCGCGTACGTGATCGCGTCCTTGAGGCCCGCGATGTCGTGGGGGTTGACCAGGATCGCGCCGGTCAGCTCGTCGGCGGCGCCCGTGAACTCGCTCAGCACGAGGGCCCCCCGATCGTCCGAGCGCGCCGCGACGTACTCCTTCGCGACGAGGTTCATGCCGTCGCGAAGCGCCGTGACGAGCATGACGTCGGCCGCGAGGTACAGCGCGGCCATCTCCTCGGGCGGGTATGCGTGGTGCATGTAGTGCACCGCGGGCTGACCGAAGTTGCTGTGCTCGCCGTTGATCCGGCCGACCGCCATGTCGACGTCGTCCCGGAGCTGCTGGTAGGCGCCCACGTTCTCGCGGCTCGGGCTCGCCACCTGCACGAGCGTGGTCTCGGGGACCGTGAGGCGGCCGTCGTCGAGCAGCTCGCCGTAGGCCTTGAGCCGGTGCCGGATCCCCTTGGTGTAGTCGAGCCGGTCGACGCCCAGCATGAGGACCTTCGGGTCGCCGAGCTCCGTGCGGATGTCCTTCGCGCGCTGCTGCACCTCGGGGGTACGGGCGAGGGCATCGAACTTCTTGGAGTCGATCGAGATCGGGAACGCGGCCGCACGCACGTGCCGGGGGGAGTGGCCGTGCTTGCCGGGGATCGTGATGACCTGGCCGCGCGTCGTGAGCTCCGTCAGGCGGCGGACGACGCGCACGAAGTTGGCGGCGTCGGCCGCGCGCTGGAAGCCGATGAGGTCCGCGCCGAGCAGCCCCTCGACGACCTGGCGCCGCCACGGCAGCTGCGCGAAGAGCTCGAGGGGCGGGAACGGGATGTGCAGGAAGAACCCGATGCGCAGGTCGGGGCGCAGCTCACGCAGCATCGCCGGAACGAGCTGGAGCTGGTAGTCGTGCACCCAGACGGTCGCGCCCTGTGCCGCCTGCGCGGCGGCCGCCTCGGCGAACCGTCGGTTGACCCGGCGGTACGACTCCCACCACAGCCGGTGGAACGCGGGCGACGCGATGACGTCGTGGTACAGCGGCCACAGCGAGTCGTTGGCGAAGCCCTCGTAGTAGTCGGCGACCTCGGCCTCCGAGAGCGGGACGGGCACGAGCCGCATGTCGTCGACGTCGAACGGCTGGAACTCCGCGTCAGGAGCGCCGCACCAGCCGAGCCACGCGCCGTCGGCCTCCTTCATGACCGGCTCGAGCGCCGTGACGAGACCCCCCGGCGACCGCACCCAGGCCGGCTCGCCGTCGGGGTCGATCGACACGTCGAAAGGCAGTCGATTCGAGACGACGACAAGTCCGTAGCCGGCAGATGGCACCAAACATCAGCTCCTTGGGGTTTTGTCGACCATACCGTGACCTTCCCGTGGCCGCCCGTTCCCGCCCGACCCCGCACGAGCCCGTCCGGCCACCGCGCGGCACCCAGCGGTGAGCCCCGGCCCCGGCTACGTTTCGCCCATGGAGCGCATCGGCCTGGAACCCGGGTCAGAGATCGGCGGCTACACGATCGTCGCGCCCCTCGGCTCGGGGGGCATGGGGACCGTGTACCGCGCGCTGGACGGCGGCGGGTCGCCGGTCGCGCTCAAGCTGCTGCACCCGCACGTCGGTGCCGACCCGGTCGCCCGGGACCGGCTGCGTCGCGAGGTGCTGGCGCTGCAGCGGCTGCACCACCCCGGCGTCGCGGCGGTGCTGGACGCGGAGGCCGACTCGACCGAGGCGTTCCTCGTGACCGAGCTCGTCGCCGGGGACGACCTCGAGGACGTCGTGCGCCGGCACGGACCGCTCGACGCCCGCGAGCTGCACGAGCTCGCGGCCGGGCTGTACAGCGCGCTGACCGCGGTCCACGAGGCCGGCGTCGTGCATCGCGACCTCAAGCCCGCCAACGTGCTCGTCACCGACTCCGGCCCGGTGCTCATCGACTTCGGGATCGCGCAGGCCGCCGACGACGCGCGGGTCACCTCGACGGGCCTCGTCGTCGGCACCCCCGGCTACCTCGCGCCTGAGCTGCTCGACGACGCCGAGCCGACCGCGCACACCGACTGGTGGGGCTGGGCCGCGCTGCTCGCGTTCGCTGCGACCGGTCGAGCGCCCTTCGGGCTGCGCCCGCTCGAGCAGGTGCTCGCCCGCGCCCGCGCCGGGCAGCCGGACCTCGAGGGTCTCGGGCCGATCACGACGCGGGCCCTGCGGGGTGCGTTGGCCCCGGTGCCGCACGACCGACTGCTGCCGCCCGACGTCGTCGCCGCACTGGCGGATGCCGTGAGGTACGGCGACGAGCCCGAGGACGACGCCGCCCAGGACTCGGTGGGGACCACCGTGCTCGGCGGTGGCGCGGGCGCTGCGACGACCGTGCTCGGCGGCGCGACGGCGACCGCGCTCCTCGCGCAGGACGGTGCGACGCGGGCGTTCGTGGCGGGTGCTGCCGGGGAGGACGTGGACGACGGGTCTGACGGCTGGGTCGGCGACGAGCCCGAACCCGGCGACGAGGAGGCCGAGGGGTCAGGGTATGCACGCCCGCCCGCCCGTCGACGCTGGGGCACGCTGCTGTCCCTGGCGCTGGTCGCGGTCGCCGCCGCGGCGCTCTACCCCGGGTACACGCTCGTCGTCGTCGGCGTCCTGCTCCTCCTGGTCCGGACCGTCGGACGGACCGTCGAGTCGATGCACACGCGCCGCGAGCGGGTCGGCGTGCGCCGGTCGGACCCCGTCCGCGCCGTCGTGCTCACACCGTGGCACCTGGTGAGATCCGTCCTGGGCCTGGTGCCGTCGCTCGTCGTCGGCGCGAGCCTCGTCGTGATCGTCGTGGGTGTGCTGTGGTGGATGCTCGGCAGCGGCTACTGGGTGCTGGCCGGGTCGACGTCGGGCCGGCAGCCCGAGGGCTGGCAGGCGTCCGCGGTCGTGGCGGGCGCGTTCCTGCTCGGGCTCGTGGCGACATGGTGGGGCCCGCTCGCGGCGATGACCCGCGTCGGGGCCCGCCGGGTGCTCGCGGTCGTCGCACCCGGCCGGGCGGGTGCCCTCGTGGTGGTCCTGCTCGCGCTCGCGGGCACG
>DASVMA010000331.1:0-4730 GCA_036384595.1 Cellulomonas sp.
CCGGCCTGCCCGACGACGCGATCCCGCTGACCGTCGAGACCGACGGACCCGGCGGGGTGCGCGTCCGCGGCTACCCCGCGCTCGTCGACGAGTCCGCGGCCGTGGCGCTGCGGGTGCTCGCCGACCCGGCGGTCCAGGTCGAGCAGCACCGGCGCGGCCTGCGCCGGCTCCTGCTGCTTGACGCGGGTCTTGCGACGGCCCGGGTGACGACGCGCTGGTCGGGCACGCAGGCGCTGACGCTCGCCTCGGGCCCGTACCGCACGACGGACGCCCTGGTCACCGACGTGCAGCTCGCCGCCATCGACCGGCTCGTCGCCGAGCACCTCGCGGGTCGCCCGGCGACCGAGATCCGCTCCGCGACGACCTATGCCGTCCTGCGGGCCGTCGTGAGGGACCGACTCGAGGACGCGGTGCACGCCGTCGTCACGGATGTCGTGGCGGTACTGACTGCCGCGCGGGAGCTCGACGTCGCGGTGCGCGCGTCGAACAGCCTGGCGCTGCTCGCCGCGACCCACGACGTCCGCGACCATGCTGCCCGCCTCGTCCACGACGGCTTCGTCTCCGCGACGGGGGCGGACCGGCTGCCGCATCTCGCCCGCTACCTCCGCGCCGACCGGCACCGTCTGACGAAGGCCGCCGACAACCCGCACCGAGACGCCGAACGCGCGTGGCAGGTCCACCAGCTCGAGGACGCGTGCACGGCGGTGCGGGACCGGGTGAGGTCGGGGCCCGCGGACCGCTCGCGCGACGCCGCGCTCGACGAGGTGCGCTGGATGCTCGAGGAGCTGCGGGTGTCGCTGTTCGCGCAGCAGCTCGGCACGCCCGCGCCCGTGAGCGACAAGCGCATCCGCAAGGCGCTCGCCGAGGTCTGACGCCGGTGCGACCGGCCCGGAAATCGCTCGGTCGGTACCACCCTGCGGGCTTCGGCCGGGGCTAGGCTTCCGCCATGACTGACGGACCGGACCGCAGCGACGCGGAGCGCGATGCTCTCGCCGCCCTGACCGGCCCGAGCCCGCTCCCGGACGAGCAGATCCTCGCCGCCGTTCAGGAGGGCCTCGAGTCCGTCGTCGCGGGATCTCCCAATGCCTGGTTCGACGTCCCGCGGCAGCGCAACCCCGCCCAGCCGAAGTCTCTGACGACACGCCGCAACGACGCGCGCTGAGCCGCCCCGCGCAGGGCTGTGGAGAACCGTCCGTCGCTGTCAGGCCCGCGCGGCAGACTCCAGCCATGACCGCAGACACGCACCCCACCGCCGCTGAGCCTGCCGCCACTGAGCCTGCTGAGCCTGCAGCCGCCGAGCCCGGCGCGCCCGCGCCGATGCGCTGCTTCGGTGACGGCGACCCGTTGTACGAGGCGTACCACGACGACGAGTGGGGGGTGGCGGTCCACGGCGACCGCGCGCTGTTCGAGCGCATCGCCCTCGAGGGCTTCCAGTCGGGGCTGTCGTGGATCACGGTGCTGCGCAAGCGCCCGGCGTTCCGTGCGGCCTTCGCGGGCTTCGACCCTGAGCTCGTCGCGCGCTTCGGCGAGGCCGATGTCGCGCGCCTGATGACCGACGCCGGCATCGTCCGCAACCGCGCGAAGATCGAGGCGACGGTGGCGAACGCCCGTGCTCTCCTGGCGCTCGGCGATTCGGGCCGCACGCTGGACGAGGTGGTCTGGTCGCACGCACCCGTCGCGATCGAGCACGAGCGCCCGGCGACATGGGCCGACGTCCCGAGCCAGACCGCCGAGTCGAAGGCGCTTGCGCGCGAGCTCAAGAGCCTGGGCTTCCGGTTCATCGGGCCCACGACCGCCTATGCGTCGATGCAGGCGTGCGGCCTGGTCGACGACCACCTGGCAGCCTGTCGGGTCGTTCTGGCACGCTGAGGCCAGGGCCCGCGCGCGAACGGCCGGAGCTCCGGACCTGATCGTCTCGCTGGTTGAGAAGCGTTGCTCAACATCCGGGATGGGACTACCATCGGGCCACCATCCAGAGCGGTCGAGAGTCCTGGCTCACTGACGCCGCAGCAACCCCCCTCGAGCGAGGGTGTGGGTGCTTCCGCCAGGCCCGATGGAGTTGAACCATGATCTGCTCGGCACCGTGTCCGTGGACCCCGTCAGGGGTCTCGCCGTGACCGCCACCCCCGAGGCGTCGGTCGACGCCCGGACCGAGGCAGCGCCCCGGCACCGGGCCGGCCTTGCGCCCATCGACCGCCCGACGGTCTCGTTCGAGCTCTACCCGCCGCGCAACCCCGACGCCGCCCCGAAGCTGTGGGCCACGATCCAGGCGCTGAGTGCCGCCCGCCCGGACTTCGTCTCGGTGACGTACGGCGCGTCGGGCAAGACGCGCGACACCACGCGCGGCCTCGTGCGCCGACTGCTCCGCGAGACGTCGCTCAACCCGATCGCGCACCTGACCTGCGTCGGGACCTCACGCGACGAGGTCACGGCGGTCGTCGAGGAGTTCCTCGACGAGGGCGTCCGGTCGTTCCTCGCGCTGCGCGGCGACCCGCCGGTCGACGAGCCGGACTGGCACCCGCACCCGCAGGGGTTGTCGACCGCGGCCGAGCTCGTCGAGCTGCTCCGCGAGATCGAGGCGCGTCGCTGCTCCACGAGCCCGGCGCAGAAGGTCCGTGCCACGGTCCGGCCGCTCTCGATCGCCGTCGCAGCGTTCCCGCGCGGCAACGCCGGGACGGGGAGCACCCGGGCGCAGGACGTCGCCGCGCTGCTCTCCAAGCAGCAGGCCGGCGCCGACTTCGCCATCACGCAGGTCTTCTACGAGGCCTCGGCGTACCTCGAGCTCGTCGCCGAGGCACGCGCCGCGGGCGTGACGATCCCGATCATCCCGGGCATCATCCCGGCGACCGACCCGGCCCGCCTCGTGCGCGTCGAGGCGCTCACGGGCGTCCCGGTGCCGCGCGACCTGCTCGACCTGCTCGGCTCGGTGGACGACGAGGTCGAGCGGCACCGCGTCGGGATCCGTGCGAGCGTCGACCTCGTCAACGGCGTCCTCGACGGCGGCGCCCCCGGCGTCCACATCTACACGTTCAACACTCATCACGCCGCACTTGACCTGCTCGAGGGTGCACACCTCGGCGGGGGAGCTCCGACAGCTCCCGACCAGGCCAGCGAGCCGCAGGTCACCGCACCCCAGACCGACCACTCTCCGAGGGGCTGATCATGACCAGCACGACCACCACACCCGCCGTCCCCGAGTTCCCGGCGGGCACGATCCTCGGCTACCCGAGGATCGGGCCCCACCGTGAGCTCAAGAAGGCCCTCGAGTCCTTCTGGGCAGGCAAGACGTCAGCCGACGACGTCGAGGCCGTGGCTGCGGGCCTGCGCAAGCAGACCCGGGCGCGCCTTGCCGGGCTCGGCCTGCGCACCGACGTCCCCGCGATCCCGAGCGCCTTCTCCTTCTACGACCACGTGCTCGACACGACTGCTGTCGTGGGCGCGGTCCCGGCCCGGTTCGCGGACCTGGCCGACGCCGACGGTCGCCTCGACCTCGCGGGCTACTCGACGGTCGCGCGCGGCCGGGGCGACGACCTGCCGCTCGAGATGACCAAGTGGTTCGACACGAACTACCACTACCTGGTCCCCGAGATCGGGCCGGAGACGACCTTCCGGTACTCGAGCGACCGTCCCGTGCGCGAGTTCGCCGAGGGTCTCGCGGATGGCGTGCTCACGCGCCCGGTCCTCGTCGGGCCGGTCACCTACCTCGCGCTCGCCAAGCCGACCGAGGGTGCCCCCGAGCGCTTCGAGCCGCTCGACCGGCTCGCGGACCTGCTGCCCGTCTACGTCGAGCTGCTGCGCGACCTCGCTGCGGCGGGCGCGACCTGGGTCCAGCTCGACGAGCCCGCGCTCGTCTCGGACTCGCTCACCGTGACGCCGGAGCGCGTGCGCGCCGCGGTCGCCGAGGCCTACCGGGTGCTCGCGACCGTGCTGGCTCGGCCCGACCGGCCCGCGATCCTCGTCGCGGCGCCGTACGGCGACCTGGGTGCCGCGCTCGGCGTCCTGGCTGCGACCGACGTCGAGGGCATCGCGATCGACCTGGTCCGCGGCGCGGCCCCGACCGTCGCGGTCACGGGCCTCACCTCGAAGGTCGTCGTCGGCGGTGTGATCGACGGTCACAACATCTGGCGCGCCGACCTCGACAAGAAGCTGCAGGTCCTCGAGCAGCTCGAGACGCTCGGTGCGGCCCAGGTCGCCGCCGGCACCTCGACGTCGCTGTTCCACGTCCCGCACACGGTCGAGGACGAGCCCGCGCTCGACCCGACGCTGCGCGGCTGGCTGGCGTTCGCCGACCAGAAGGTCGCGGAGGTCGTCACGCTCGCCGAGGGCCTGACCGAGGGTCGCGAGGCGATCCACGCCGAGCTGCTCGCCGCGAGCGACGCGGTCCGTTCGCGTGCCGCGGCGCCGGGCGTCGTCCGGCCCGAGGTCCGGGAGCGCGTCGCCGCGCTGACCGAGGACGAGTTCCACCGCGGTTCGTTCGCGGACCGCCGGTCGGCCCAGACCGCGCGTCTCGCCCTGCCGCCGCTGCCGACGACCACCATCGGCTCGTTCCCGCAGACGCCCGAGATCCGCAAGGCGCGTGCCGCCCACGCCAAGGGCGACCTCACGACGGCGCAGTACGAGGACGAGATGCGCGCCGAGATCCGCCGCGTCGTCGAGCTCCAGGAGGCCATCGGCCTCGACGTGCTGGTCCACGGCGAGCCCGAGCGCAACGACATGGTGCAGTACTTCGC
>DASVMA010000332.1:0-4025 GCA_036384595.1 Cellulomonas sp.
GTCCTGCACCCCGCCGTCACGCTCGCTCAGGGCGCGCGTACACCCGGGGGCGACCCGGTCGACGACGCACACCTCGCGGCGCTGCACGTCCGCGCGCACGAGACCTGCTTCATCGCACGCTCCGTGAACTTCCCGGTGCGCTGCGAGCCTGTTGCACCCACCACCGACGCGTCGCCAGCTGTCACGGCGGCCGACGGCTGAGCCGTCACGGGCCCGGGCACCTCCCCCGGGCGCCGGGCAGACCCACCCGACGCACTCACGCCCCGACGGCGACCCGCTCCGGCTCGAGGACCTCGGCGAGGAAGCGGCCCGTGTGACTCGCCGCGACCTGCGACACGTGCTCGGGAGTGCCCTCCGCGATGACGCGCCCGCCGCCGTTGCCGCCCTCGGGACCCATGTCGATCACCCAGTCGGCGTTCTTGATCACGTCGAGGTTGTGCTCGATGACGACCACGCTGTTGCCCTTGTCGACGAGCGACTGCAGGACCCCGAGCAGCTTGCGGATGTCCTCGAAGTGGAGACCCGTCGTCGGCTCGTCGAGCACGTAGATCGTGCGACCGGACGAGCGCTTCTGCAGCTCCGCCGCGAGCTTGACCCGCTGGGCCTCACCGCCGGAGAGCGTCGGCGCGGGCTGCCCGAGGCGCACGTACCCGAGGCCGACGTCGACCAGCGTGCGCAGGTGGCGAGCGATCCCGGGGACGGCCGCGAAGAACTCGGCCGCCTCCTCGATCGGCATGGCCAGCACGTCCGCGACCGTCTTGCCCTTGAAGTGCACCTCCAGGGTCTCGCGGTTGTAGCGGTCGCCGTGGCACACCTCGCACGGGACGTACACGTCGGGCAGGAAGTTCATCTCGATCTTCAGCGTGCCGTCGCCCGAGCATGCCTCGCAGCGCCCGCCCTTGACGTTGAACGAGAAGCGACCTGGCGCGTAGCCGCGGACCTTGGCCTCCGTCGTCTCCGCGAACAGGCGGCGCACGTGGTCCCAGACCCCCGTGTACGTCGCGGGGTTCGAGCGCGGGGTGCGCCCGATCGGGCCCTGGTCGACGTGGACGACCTTGTCGAGAGTGTCGAGCCCGGTCACGCGCGTGTGCCGACCGGGTACCTGACGTGCCCCGTTGAGCTGGTTGGCCAGCACGGTGTACAGGATGGAGTTGACCAGGGTGGACTTGCCCGAGCCCGACACCCCGGTCACCGCGATCAGCGTGCCGAGCGGGAACGAGACGTCGATGCCGGTCAGGTTGTGCTCGCGCGCCCCGAAGACGGTGAGCATGCGCTCGGGGTCGATCGGGCGGCGGCTGTCCGGCATGGGGATCGAACGACGGCCCGACAGGTACGCGCCCGTGAGCGACTCCTTCGAGGCGAGCAGCCCGGGGAGGTCCCCCGAGTGCACGACGCGTCCGCCGTGCTCGCCCGCACCGGGACCGATGTCGACGATCCAGTCGGCCGCGCGGATCGTGTCCTCGTCGTGCTCGACGACGATCAGCGTGTTGCCCAGGTCCCGCAGGCGAGTCAAGGTGTCGATCAGCCGACGGTTGTCCCGCTGGTGCAGGCCGATGCTCGGCTCGTCGAGCACGTAGAGCACCCCGGTCAGCCCCGACCCGATCTGGGTCGCGAGCCGGATGCGCTGCGCCTCACCGCCCGACAGGGTCGCCGCGGGGCGCATCAGCGAGAGGTAGTCGAGGCCGACGTCGAGCAGGAACCCGAGCCGCGCCTGGATCTCCTTGAGGACCTGCAGGGCGATCGCGGCCTCGCGCTCACCGAGCTCGAGGGTGTCGAGGAAGTCGCGGGCGTCCCGGATCGGCAACGCACAGACCTCGGCGATCGAACGGCCGCCGATCTTGACGGCGAGCACCTCCGGCTTGAGCCGGGTGCCCTCGCACACCGGGCACGGGACCTCGCGCATGAAGGCCTCGTACTTCTCCTTGCTCCACTCCGACTCGGTCTCGCCGTGCCGACGCTCGAGGAACGTCACGACGCCCTCGAACCCCGTCGAGTACTGGCGCTCACGACCCCACCGGTTCTTGTACTTGACGCGCACCTCGTGGTTCTCGCCGTACAGCACCGCATGCTTGGCGCGCTCGGGCAGCGCTCGCCACGGCGTGTCCATCGAGAAGCCGAGGTCGCTCGCGAGCGCGCTCAGGACCCGCTGGAAGTACTCGCTCGAGATCTGGGCCCAGGGCGCCACCGCACCCTCGGCGAGCGACGCCTCCTCGTCCGGGATCACAAGGTCGGGGTCGATCTCGAGACGCGACCCGATGCCGGTGCACTCGGGGCACGCGCCGTAGGGCGCGTTGAACGAGAACGTCCGCGGCTCGATCTCCTCGAGCGTGAG
This sequence comes from Cellulomonas sp., assembly GCA_036384595.1. Classification (GTDB taxonomy): domain Bacteria; phylum Actinomycetota; class Actinomycetes; order Actinomycetales; family Cellulomonadaceae; genus Cellulomonas_A. Next base: position 2,333 of record DASVMA010000332.1, read on the forward strand.
CTCGTGGTCGTTCGGGCAGGCGCGGGTCTCGGAGAAGCGCCGCTCGCGGGCCGGGTCGTCGATGTCCGCGTCGACGAGCTCGACGACGAGGAGGCCGCCGGCGAGGCCGAGCGCTGTCTCGACGGAGTCCGTGAGGCGGCGCTGGACGCCCTCGCGCGCGACGAGGCGGTCGACGACGACCTCGATGTCGTGCTTGAGCTTCTTCTCCAGCGTGGGCGGCGCGGTGAGCTGCACGACGCCACCGTCGACGCGGGCACGTGCGAAGCCCTTCGCCTGCAGCTCCTTGAACAGGTCGGAGTACTCGCCCTTGCGGCCCCGCACGACCGGCGCGAGCACCTGGTACTTGGTCCCCTCGGGCAGCTCGAGCAGCCGGTCGACGATCTGCTGCGGCGTCTGGGCCGTGACCCGCTCGCCGCACACCGGGCAGTGCTGCGTGCCCGCGCGAGCGAACAGCAGGCGCAGGTAGTCGTAGACCTCGGTGATGGTGCCGACCGTCGACCGGGGGTTGCGGTTCGTCGACTTCTGGTCGATCGACACGGCCGGGGACAGGCCCTCGATGAAGTCGACGTCGGGCTTGTCCATCTGTCCCAGGAACTGGCGCGCGTACGCGGACAGCGACTCGACGTACCGGCGCTGCCCCTCGGCGAAGATGGTGTCGAACGCGAGCGAGGACTTGCCCGAGCCGGACAGCCCGGTGAAGACGATGAGCCGGTCCCGGGGGAGATCCAGGTCGACGTTGCGCAGGTTGTGCTCGCGTGCACCCTGGATGACGAGTCTGTCGTTCACCCGGACAGTTTACGGTGCGCGACTGACATCCGTACACCTGTTCGAACCGCGCCCGCCGGGGTGTCGTCCCTCGGCGCAGCCCCGATGATGGACGCGTGACCCACGACGAGACCGTCCCGATCGGCGAGTACGCGGTGCTGGGCGACGGCCGGACCGCGGCGCTGGTGTCGAGGCGCGGCTCCGTGGACTGGCTGTGCCTCCCCCGGTTCGACTCGGCCGCGTGCTTCGCCGCACTGCTGGGCACGGCCCAGAACGGTCGGTGGCTGCTGACGGTGCCCGACGCGACCCGGGTGGAGCGGACGTACCTCGACGACTCGTTCGTCCTGCGGACGGTCTACACGGCGCCCCACGGCACAGCGGTCGTCGACGACGCCATGCCGCTCGCCGACGGGCGCGCCGACCTCGTGCGGCGCATCACGTGCACCGAGGGCACCGTCGCCGTCGAGCACGAGTGGATCGTGCGATTCGGGTACGGCGCGGTCATCCCGTGGCTGCATCGCGTCATCGACCCCGCAGGTCATCACGCGATCCGCGCGATCGCCGGGCCAGACTCCCTCGTCCTTCGCGGCGACCGCCTGCCGCACGCCGTGGGTCACCGGCACCGCGACGAGTTCGAGCTGCATGCCGGCGAGAGCGTCGAGCTCGTGTGCACCTGGGTCCGGTCCTGGGACCCCATCCCCTCGCCGCTGCCCGTCGAGGACCGCCTCGCAGCCACGGCGAGAGCCTGGAGCGCGTGGGCGAACGGCTGCCGCTACGAGGGGTCGTACCGCGACGCGGTCGTTCGGTCGCTGCTCGTGCTGAACATGCTCACCGACGCCGAGACGGGCGGGATCGTCGCGGCGGTCACGACGTCGCTGCCCGAGGACTTCGGGGGCGAACGGAACTGGGACTACCGCTACTGCTGGCT
>DASVMA010000333.1:0-10773 GCA_036384595.1 Cellulomonas sp.
CCGCGGCCGGGTCGGCGTCGACAGGGTGCGCGCCCGGCACCTGGGCCTCGAACGTCGCGAAGTCGAAGGCGTGCTGCGGGCCGAAGCCCTCGAACTCCTCCTCGTCGTCGGTGTCGTCCTCCAGGTCGATCTGCTGACGGATGCCACGACGGCTGCTCAGGTCGTCGAGAAGGGCGTGCGTGCGCTCGCGGGGATCGGGCTCAGGCGTCGCCTCGAGCTCGTCGACCCGGTCCGCATGGGCATCGACCGACTCGAGCACGGGACGGACGGCGCCGGTCGCCTCGACGTCGAAGACCACGTCCCGGACGGCAGCCAGGTGCCGGCGCGGGATCGGCTCGTCGGCGATCTCGGTCTCGGACAACCACCGGGCCTCGTCCTCGTCGGCCTGCACGACGCGCTTCGCCGGGTCGAACGTCCACCGGGCCTCGCGCTCGTCGCCGTCGCCGACCATGAACCGCGCGACGACGAACCACGGGCCGGACTGCGAGCGGTGCGCGTCCCACGCGAGCGTCTCGAGGGCCACGCCCCGGGCCGCCAGGCGGTCGGTGACCAGATCGCCGAGCACAGGGGCACCTGCGTCGCGCCCGACCCGGGTGGAGCGTGCCTGGTCGGCGATGAATGCGCGCTCCGCGAGGACCGGTCCCTCGTAGCGCCGGACCTGCTCGACGACGAGGTCCGCCTCGTCGGCGACCTCCTGCGCGGTGCTGCCGGCACGGATGCGCGTCTGGATCTCACGCGGGCTCAACGACCCCGCTCGAGCGGCGCGCAGCTGCTCGAGCTGCGGCCGGTCGCGACGCACGGCCGCGCGCAGCGGCTCGTCGATGCGCAGGCGGAAGCGCTGACCGTCCGGCGCGGCAAGCACGAGATGCTCGCCGTCGTCGTGCAGTCCTATCAGCTCGAGCTCACCCATCCGACCTCCCGGTACTCAGGGACGAGACTGCCACCGAAACGCCTCGATCGCCGGTAGGCGCTGCGGTGCGCCGCGCACCGCGCGCGGACCGGGTGCGGTTGGATCGGGGCGTGCCACCCGATCTCCCCCTCGAACAGGTCCTGGAGCTGGTCGGCGTCTTCGTGGGCGGGCTGTCGGGCGCGCTGGCGGCCATCCGCAAGCAGTTCGACATCTTCGGCATCGTCGTGCTGGCGTGGGCCGCGGGCCTCGGGGGCGGGCTCATGCGCGACGTGCTGATCGGCGCCTTCCCGCCGGTGGGCGTCGGCCGGTGGGAGTTCATCCTGACCGCGTGCCTCGCGGGCGTCACGATGTACTTCTTCCACCCGCGCCTCGAGCGGGCCCGGCGCATGATCGCCGTGCTGGACGCCGGCGCGCTCGCGCTGTTCACGGTCGTCGGGACGGTCAAGGGCCTCTCGCTGGGTGCCGGCCCGACAGCGGCGGTGTGCGTCGGGGTCATCACGGGCGTCGGCGGTGGCGTCCTGCGCGACCTGCTGACGGGTGAGGTGCCCGTCGTCCTGCACCATCGCCAGCTCTATGCGATCCCGTCGGTGATCGGTGCGTCGTTCACCGTCGCGCTGTGGTCCACCTCGTCGCTCTCGACGCTCACGGTGGGCTTCGCGGTCGCTCTCGTCCTCGGGCTTCGCCTCGTCGCCATGCGGTTCCACCTGAACGTGCCCGGACCCTGGCGCGGCGGCGCGCGCGGGGGCTGAGCTGGTCGCGTGGCTCGCGGGTGCCGTCGCTTCGTGGCCCGGGCGGTCGGGCAGGATGGTCGCGTGACCTCACAGCCGATCGACTCCCGCTGGCCCGACCCGACCCCCGTGACCGTGCCCGACGCCGCGACGGTGCGCGAGCTCGTCGCCCTGGCTGAGGAGCTCGCGCGGGCCGCCGGCCACCTCGTGCGCGACGGACGCCCCGATCGGGTCGACGTCGCGGCCACGAAGTCCAGCCCGATCGACGTCGTCACGGCGATGGACCTCGCGTCCGAGGCGCTGCTGCGCACGATGCTGGCCGAGCGTCGCCCGGGCGACGGCATCCTGGGGGAGGAGGAGGGCCATGTCCCCGGGACGACCGGCTTCACCTGGGTGCTCGACCCGATCGACGGCACCGTCAACTACCTGTACGGGATCCCGGCCTACGCGATCTCGGTCGCGGTCGTGGCGGGGGAGCCCGACCCGGCGACGTGGACCGCGGTGGCGGGCTGCGTGCACTCGGTCGCCGACGGGCGGACCTACACCGCGGGCCGCGGGCTCGGTGCGCAGCTCGACGGTCGTCCCATCCACGCCAATGCGGCGCGGCCTCTCGCCGAGTCGCTCCTGGGGACGGGCTTCGGGTACACCGTCGAGCGCCGTCGTGCGCAGGCGAGGGTCGTCGCAGCCCTGCTGCCCCAGGTACGTGACATTCGTCGCATCGGTTCTGCCGCGCTCGACCTGTGCACCGTGGCGTCCGGCGGGCTCGACCTGCACTACGAGCGCGGGCTGCGGCCGTGGGACCACGCGGCCGGAGCCCTCGTCGCGCACGAGGCAGGCGCGCTGGTCACGGGCCTGCGAGGACTGCCCGCAGGGGAGGCGATGACGGTCGCGGGGGCGACCGGCACGGTCGAGGAGCTGATCTCGTTGCTCGAGGACCTCGAGGCCGACACGGACTCCTGAGCCGGCGCGTGGTGCGGCGCCGTGGGCCCCGGGCGCTGTCCGGGTGCGCGAAGCCCAAATATGGTGCAGAATCCCACCGCCGCGGGAACAAAGTTCAGCTCCGAAGCATTGATCCCGCGTACGACGATCCGCCGACATGACCGGAGTGTGAACCCGCAGATGGCAACCGACTACGACGCCCCGCGCAAGACCGAGGAGGACCTGAGCGAGGACTCGCTCCAGGAGCTCCAGGCCCGGCGCTCCGACAAGAACTCGGGCGTGGTGGACGAGGACGAGACCGAAGCTGCCGAAGGATTCGAGCTCCCCGGAGCCGATCTCTCCGGCGAGGAGCTGTCGGTCCGGGTGCTTCCGCGTCAGGCGGACGAATTCACCTGCACCCGGTGCTATCTCGTCCACCACCGCAGCCAGCTCGCGTACGAGAAGGACGGCCAGCCCGTCTGCTCCGAGTGCGCTGCCTGACCCCGAACGACCACTGCACGCCGCACTGACGCACGACGAGGCCAGGACCTCCGGGGGACCGGAGGCTCCTGGCCTCGGTGCGTCACGGGCCGGTCGGTGCCGACTGCTGCGCAAGCACGGCGACCAGCGACTGCGGTCGGCGCGTCGAGACGAGCCAGTACGGGGTGGGGTCCAGCGGGTCTCTGACCTCGATGCGGACCCCCGTGCCGATCCACGACCGCAGGCACACGTACGCGCGGGCGTCGAGCGCAGGCCCCATCTCGTGCCGCGTCGCCTCGCGATCCAGGACGCGCACCGCACCGAGCAGGTCGAGCGGGATGTGGGCGGAACCCGCGTGCAGCTCGCCGTCCGCCACCGCGACGCGCGGCGCGGTCGCGAGGGCCAGCACGGCGCCCAGGACGAGGGCCCCGGAGCCGACGCCGAGGGCGAGCCCGAGCCCGAGCGGGACGAACGAGATCGTCAGCATCCCGGCCAGGCCGACGATGACGATCCACACGGCGGGGCCCGGTCGCAGGCGCTCAGCGAAGTGCGAGGGCGCGGCACGGTCGAGATCAGCAGGCATGCGGCCAAGCATCCCACCCATGACCCGACCTCCGCGGTCGGGTGCCCACGATCACGTCGTCACGATCAGACGGTAGGGTCGGGCCCCGTGACGGCCGACACGACTCTTGAGGTACTGCTCCTGCGGCTCGACGACGGGGTGCCGGTGCCGAGCTACGCCCACCCTGGCGACGCGGGCGCGGATCTCGTGACCCGGATCGACGTCGTGATCCCGCCGCACGGCCGCGCGACGGTGCCGACCGGCATCGCGATCGCCCTGCCGGACGGGTACGCCGCGTTCGTGCACCCGCGGTCGGGACTCGCTGCCCGCCACGGGCTGACGATCGTCAACGCTCCGGGCACGGTGGATGCCGGCTACCGCGGGGAGATCGCTGTCACGCTGCTCAACACCGACCAGACCGAGCCCGTCGTGCTGCACCGCGGAGACCGGATCGCCCAGCTCGTGATCCAGGCCGTCGAGCGCGCCCGGTTCGTCGAGGCGGAACGGCTGCCGGGGTCGCACCGCGGCGACGGCGGGTTCGGCTCGAGCGGCGGATGGAAGTCAGCGGGTACGTCGGCCGTCTGACGACCTGCGGGCCTCGTGCTGGACACGGGGCAGGGGCGGATTACTGTCGTGGGGTACCCAGGGCGGGTGACATCTTCAGAGAGGGACGAGCTGTGGGTCTTTTCCGGCGCGGTACGCATGCGCGTACCGCCGAGGACGCAGGGGCCGAGCACGCCGTCGAGGACCAGGATGTCGAGGCCGCGGTCGTCGATGACGCCGAGGTCGACGACGACGGGCTCGAGGCTGCGACGACGGACGGCCCGGGCACGGACCCTCACGCCCCGGCGGTGCGCGCAGGTGGCCCATGGGACGTCGACGAGGCGCCCACGGCGGGACCTCGGGTCGACCTGGGGGCGATCCTGCTGCCCGCCGTCCAGGGCATGGAGCTGCGGATGGAGATCGACAAGGCCACGGGTGCCGTCTCGGCTGCCGCGGTCAGTGTCGAAGGATCGACGCTCCAGATCCAGGCGTTCGCGGCACCGCGGACCGAGGGGATCTGGGACGACATCCGCGCCGAGATCGCGGAGTCGGTGATCAAGCAGGGCGGGTCGGCCGACGACCTGCCCGGACCGTTCGGTCGCGAGCTGCTCGCGCGGCTGCCCGTCCGCACGGCCGAGGGCCGCACAGGTCACCGCCCGGCGAGGTTCATCGGCGCCGACGGTCCGCGCTGGTTCGTGCGCGGCGTCGTGACCGGCAAGGGTGCGGTCGACCCGGCGGCTGCCGAGGCGATCGAGCGGATCTTCGCCGACATCGTCGTCGTCCGTGGCACCGAGGCGTGCGCGCCGCGCGACCTGCTCCCGCTGCGCATCCCTGGTGAGCGGCCCGCCATCGTGCCGGACTCCACCGAGCCGTCGACGCCGTCGTTCGACCCCATGACCCGGGGTCCGGAGATCACGGAGATCCGATGAGCCTGCGCGAGGTCCTGCACCGGGCGTTCGAGTCCCAGTCCGAGATCGAGGCCGCCGAGGAGCGCGCCGAGGCGAAGCAGACGGTCGGCTGCGTCCCGGTCGACAAGGTGAGCGACCGTCACCGCGTCAGCGTCTCCGGCGTGCTGCGTTCCGTCACGCTGCGCCCGCGCGAGGGAGTGCCTGCGCTGGAGGCCGAGCTCTACGACGGCAGCGGCACGATCGACCTGGTCTGGCTCGGTCGTCGCGCGATCGCCGGCATCAACCCCGGGCGGCGCCTACGGATCGACGGGTTCGTGTGCGACATGGCGGGGCGGCCGACGGTCTTCAACCCGCGCTACGAGCTGCGGCCCCGACCCGGTGAGTGAGCTCGTGGAGGCGTCGCAGCCGGACCCGGCCGCCGCAGAGCCCGTGGGCACGGCCGCACCGCTCGCCGGTGCACGTGGGCTGCGGATGATCGCCGGCGAGGAGTTCTCCTTCACCGAGGCCGTCGGCGGCGTTCGCGGGATGGTCGAGTCGGCGCTGCCCGGCCTTGTGTTCGTCGTGGTGTTCGTCGCCACGCACCGGCTCGCGCCGTCCCTGATCGCGTCGGCCGGGCTGGCGCTGGCCGCCGTCGTCGTGCGACTCGTGCAGCGGACCGCGGTGACCCAGGCGTTCTCCGGCGTTCTCGGTGTGGCGATCGGCGTCGTGTGGGCCTGGCGCACCGGCGAGGCGCAGAACTTCTTCGCCTGGGGGCTGGGCGTCAACGTCGCGTGGTGCGTCGGGGCGGCCGTCTCGGTGCTCGTGGGGTGGTCGGCCGTCGGTGTGATCGTGAGCCTGGTGCGCGGCGAGGACATGTCGTGGCGCACCCGCCCCGAGGCCCGCGCGGTGCGCCGCCGGTACGCGTGGGCGACGTGGCTGTGGGCCGGGGTGTTCGGCCTGCGGCTCGCCGTGCAGATCCCGCTCTACCTGCAGGGCAGTGACGCCGTGGGGTGGCTCGGGACCGCGAAGCTCGTCATGGGCGTCCCGCTGTTCGCGGTCGGCCTGTGGATCACGTGGTTGATGGTCCGTGGGTCAGGAGCCGTTCCAGCTCCTTCTCGTCCGCCTCTCGACCCGTGACGAACATCAGCTCGTCGTGGGCCTCGAGCGTGTCGTCGATGCTCGGTGCGATCGGGCGGTCCCCTCGGATGATGCACGCGAGAACGGTGTCGGCGGGCCAGATCACCTGACCGACGCGCACGCCGACCAGCGGGGACTCGACCGGGAGCGTCAGCTCGAGGATGTCGGCGCCGGACTGGTGGAACGTGAAGATCCGTACGAGGTCGCCGACCGCGACGGCCTCCTCGACCATCGCCGTCATGATGCGCGGGGTCGACACGGCGACGTCCACGCCCCACGCCTCGTCGAACATCCACTCGTTCTTGGGGTTGTTGACGCGGGCCACGGTGCGCGGCACGCCGTACTCGGTCTTGGCGAGCAGGGCGATCACGAGGTTGGCCTTGTCGTCACCGGTCGCGGCGACGACGACGTCGCACTCGTCGACCTTCGCCTGGGTGAGGGTCGGCAGCTCGCACGCGTCGGCGAGCAGCCAGTCGGCATCCGGCACCTGCGCGATACGCATCGCGGACGGCTGCCGGTCGATGAGCGTGACCTCGTGCCCGTGACCCAGGAGCTCGCGCGCGATCGAGCGCCCGACGGAGCCGGCTCCAGCGATGACGACCCTCATGCGGAGACCTCCGGTGCGTGGGTGAGCGTGCGCTCGACGTGGTGGGCCTCGTCGGTGCGCAGCAGGACGTGCACGGTGTCGTTCTCCTGCATGACGGTGGCGGGCGTCGGCAGGACGCCGTCGCCGTAGCGCGTCACGTACGCGACGCGCGCCCCGCTGGCCTCCTCGAGTGCCCGCAGCGGCCGGCCCACCCACCCGGGGTGGACGTCGACCTGCGCGAGGACGATGTGGCCGGACGAGTCGCGGTGCTCCTCGGTCGCCCCCATCGGGAGCAGACGGCGCAGCACCTGGTCGGCGGTCCACCGGACGGTCGCGACCGTGGGGATGCCCAGGCGCTGGTAGATCTCGGCGCGGTGCGGGTCGTAGATGCGCGCGACGACGTTGTCGACGCCGTACTTCTCACGCACGACGCGCGCCGCGAGGATGTTCGAGTTGTCGCCGTCGGACACCGCCGCGAAGCCGTAGGCGTCCTCGATGCCGGCCTGCTGCAGCGTGTCCCGGTCGAAACCGAGGCCCGTGACCTTGTTGCCGGAGAACTCGGCGTCGAGGCGGCGGAACGCCTCGGGGTTCTGGTCGATGACGGCCACAGAGTGGCCTTGTCCCTCGAGCGACTGGGCGAGAGTCGCTCCGACCCGGCCGCAGCCCATGATGACGAAGTGCACAGCCGGTCACGCTATACCAGGGCGGACGTCGCTGCCGTCCGGCGCTCACCCCGTCGGTCGGCGCGAAGTCCAGGGTGCGCTGGCCTAGCATGGGCTCCCGTGCCGGACATCGCGGATACCGCCAAACGCTTGCTCCTGGGACGGCCAGTCCGCAGCGACCGGCTGGGCCACACCCTGCTTCCCAAGCGGATCGCGCTTCCGATCTTCGCCTCGGACGCGCTTTCGTCGGTCGCGTACGCGCCAGACGAGATCCTGCTGACGCTCGCGATCGCCGGGGTCGCGGCGACCACAATCTCGCCATGGGTGGGGCTCGCGGTCGCCTTCGTGATGGGCACCGTGATCGTGTCGTACCGGCAGCTCGTGCATGCCTACCCGTCGGGCGGCGGCAACTTTGAGGTCGCTACCGTCAATCTCGGCCCGAAGGCCGGTACGACGGTGGCGAGCGCCCTCCTGGTGGACTACGTCCTCACGGTGGCCGTGTCGATCTCGTCGGGTGCGCAGTACGCCGCTTCGGCGCTCCCCGCCCTACGGGGGCATGAGGTGCCGCTCGCGGTTGGGCTCGTGATCCTGCTCACGCTCGCCAACCTGCGTGGGGTGAGGGAGTCCGGAAACGCCTTCGCGGCCCCGGTCTACCTGTACATGCTGGCGATCGGTGTCACGGCGATCACCGGCTTCGTGCGTTATGCGATGGGCAGCCTGCCGATGGCGGCGAGCTCGGCGCTTACAGTCGTTCCCTCGCCGGGCTTCGACCAGGGGCTCGCCGGCGTGGCCGGCACGTTCTTGGTGCTCCGTGCGTTTGCGTCCGGGTCCTCAGCCCTGACCGGCGTGGAGGCGATTGCGAACGGCGTGCCTGCATTCCGCAAGCCGAAGGCCCGCAATGCCGCGACGACGCTCGCGCTGCTGGGGGTCATCTCGGCCGGCTTCGTCATCTCGATCTTGGTACTTGCCCGGGCCACGGGTCTGCGCTACGTGGAGGATCCGACCAGCCAACTGTTGAGGAACGGTGTCCCCGTCGGAGACACCTACCTCCAGCACCCAGTCATCGGTCAGCTCACCGAGACCATCTTCCGAGGCTTTCCCGGCGCGACCGCAGCGACCGTCTCGGTCTCGATCGTCACCGGCATCATCCTCGTGCTCGCGGCGAACACGGCGTTCAACGGCTTTCCCGTCCTGGGGTCGATTCTCGCAAAGGACGGCTATCTCCCGCGACAGCTGCACACTCGCGGGGACCGGCTCGCGTTCTCCAACGGGATCCTGACGCTTGCCGCGGCTGCTATCGCGCTCATCGTGGCCTTCGACGCCCAGGTGACGCGGCTCATCCAACTCTACATAGTGGGTGTGTTCGTGTCGTTCACGCTGAGCCAGCTCGGAATGGTCCGCCACTGGACGCGCAATCTGCGCACGGCGGCGGGCCAGCAGGAGCGCAGGCAGATGCGACGGTCCCGCGTCATCAACGCAGCTGGCTTCATTCTCACAGCGACAGTCCTGCTGGTGGTTCTTGTGACCAAGTTCACGCACGGAGCGTGGATCGCGATCCTGGCGATGGCTGTCGTGTTCATCCTCATGCAGGCCATCCATCGTCACTACAACTCGGTGCGCGAAGAGCTCGCCCTTGGCGACGATGCCGAGGCTGCTCGTGCTCTCCCGAGCCGCGTGCACGCGATTGTGCTCGTCTCGCGCTTGCACCGACCGGCGATGCGTGCAATCGCGTACGCGCGGGCCGCCAGACCGCAAGTCCTCGAGGCGGTGACGGTGGGTGTCGATCCGGAGGACGTCGCTTCGCTGCAGGCGGAGTGGGAGAGTCTCGACCTGCCCGTCCCCCTGAAGGTGCTGGACTCGCCGTTCCGGGAGATCACGCGCCCGATCCTCACGTACGTGCGCTCGATCCGGCGCGAGAGCCCGCGGGACCTCGTCGTCGTGTACATCCCCGAGTACGTCGTCGGCCACTGGTGGGAGCAGCTGCTGCACAACCAGAGCGCGCTGCGGCTCAAGGGTCGACTCCTCTTCACCCCGGGCGTCGTGGTCGCCTCCGTGCCGTGGCAGCTCGCGTCCACCCACGGCCAGACAGGGCTCGAGGACCGCGTCCGGGGTACCGTTCCGCGTGGACTCTGACCTGATTGAGCTCGAGATCGGCCCCATCGCGCACGGTGGGCACTGCGTAGCACGCCTCGACGCCGTCGAGGACGCGACGTCCGGGGCCGACGGGGCCGGACGAGGTCGCGTCGTCTTCGTCCGGCACACCCTGCCCGGCGAACGGGTGCTCGCACGACTGACCGAGGCCGGCGAGGGGGCCACGTTCTGGCGCGCCGACGCCGTCGAGGTCCTGGTGCCGTCACCCGACCGCGTCCCCTCGGCCTGGCCCGCGGCCGGCCCTGGGGGAGTGGGCGGCGGTGAGCTCGCCCACGTGGCCCTGCCTGCGCAGCGCACCTGGAAGTCGACGGTCATCGCCGAGCAGCTGAGCAGGCTCGCGCACGTCGAGCGCGAGGTCCCCGTCGAGGCGGCCCCCGGAGACGACGAGCGTGGCGGGCTGGGCTGGCGCACGAGGATCGAGCTCGTGGCGGACGCCTCCGGGCGCGCCGGCATGAGCAAGTTCCGCTCGCACGACGTGCTCGCACTGGACTCGATGCCGCTCGCGAGCGAGGCCATCGTCGGGCTGGACCTGTTCTCGAAGACGTGGCGTCCCGGCGCGCGCATCGAGGCCGTGGCCCCCGCCGGGGGCGACGCGCCGCTGGTCCTGGTCGACGGCGAGCCGTTCGACCTGCGCCGCGGGCGTCCCGACCCCCGCCCGAACGCGCGTTCGTCGGTCAACGAGGTCGTCGAGATCGCCGGGCGCACCCATGTGTTCCGCGTCGGCGCCGGCGCCTTCTGGCAGGTCCACCGCGAGGCGCCCGGCGTCCTCGCGCGTGCCGTGCTCGAGGCGCTGGGAGACGTGGACGGTGCGACGGTCCTCGACCTGTACTCCGGCTCGGGTCTGTTCACCGTCCCGATCTCCGAAGCGGTCGGGCCGACGGGCGCCGTCGTCGCGGTCGAGGGCGATGCCCGGGCTGTGCGTGACGCCCGCCGGGTCGTCCACGACCGTCCGAACGTCGAGCTGCTCCAGGGCGACGTGGGGCGTGTCATGACCGGCGAGGACGACTCGAGCTCGAGCGTCGTGCACGCCGACGTCGTGGTGCTCGACCCGCCGCGCGTGGGTGCCGGCCGGGTCGTCGTCGAGGCGATCGCCGCCCTGCGGCCCGAGCGGGTCGTGTACGTGGCGTGCGACCCCGCAGCGCTCGCCCGGGACATCGCCTACTTCGCGGGCGCCGGCTACGCGCTGGGGGACGTCCGGGCGTTCGACCT
>DASVMA010000334.1:0-5553 GCA_036384595.1 Cellulomonas sp.
TCCCCGTCCCGGTGGCCCGCGTCCCAACCCCGGCATGATGCCCGGACGCAACGCGAGCGGCGTCAGCCGTCCGGGTGAGCGTCCCGGGCCGGCTCGTGCCGGTGGCGGTGCGCGTCCCGGTGGTGGCGGCGGATACGCCGGTCGTCCCGGTGGTGGCGCCGGCGGTCCCGGTGGGGCCGGCGGTCCCGGTGGCGCTCCCGGTGGTGGCGGCGGCTTCGCCGGTCGTCCCGGTGGCGGCGGTGGCCGTCCCGGTGGCGCTGGCCGTGGGTCGACCCAGGGCGCGTTCGGTCGCGCTGGAGGTCGCCCGGTCCGTGGGCGCAAGTCCAAGCGGGCGAAGCGCCAGGAGTTCGAGCAGATGCAGGCCCCCTCGCTGGGTGGCGTGCAGGTTCCTCGCGGCAACGGCACCACGGTCGTGCGCCTGCGTCGTGGCTCGTCGCTCAACGACTTCGCGGACAAGATCGACGCGAACCCGGCGAGCCTCGTGACGGTGCTGTTCCACCTCGGCGAGATGGCGACGGCGACGCAGTCGCTCGACGAGGACACGTTCGGCACGCTCGCGCAGGAGCTCGGCTACATCATCGAGATGGTCTCGGCCGAGGAGGAGGACCGCGAGCTGCTCGGGTCCTTCGACATCGACCTGGACGCGGAGCTCGCGGACGAGGAGGACGAGCAGCTGCTCGCCCGCCCGCCGGTGGTCACCGTCATGGGTCACGTCGACCATGGCAAGACCAAGCTCCTCGACGCCATCCGTCAGACGGACGTCGTCGCGGGCGAGGCCGGTGGGATCACCCAGCACATCGGTGCCTACCAGGTCCGCACGGTGCACGAGGGCGTCGACCGCGCGGTGACGTTCATCGACACCCCGGGTCACGAGGCCTTCACCGCCATGCGTGCGCGTGGTGCCCAGGTCACCGACATCGCGATCCTCGTGGTCGCGGCCGACGACGGCGTGATGCCTCAGACGATCGAGGCGCTCAACCACGCCCAGGCCGCCGGCGTCCCGATCGTCGTCGCGGTGAACAAGGTGGACAAGGAGGGGGCCAACCCCGCCAAGATCCGCCAGCAGCTCACCGAGTACAACCTGGTGGCCGAGGAGTACGGCGGCGACACGATGTTCGTCGACGTGTCGGCGAAGCTCAACCAGGGGATCGACCAGCTGCTCGAGGCCGTCCTGCTCACGGCAGACGCGTCGCTCGACCTGCGGGCCAACCCGAACAAGGACGCTCGCGGCGTCGCGATCGAGGCCAACCTCGACAAGGGGCGCGGCCCCATGGCGACGGTTCTCGTCGAGGTCGGCACGCTGCACGTCGGTGACGCGATCGTCGCCGGCACAGCTCACGGACGCGTCCGGGCGATGTTCGACGAGCACGGCAACACGCTCGACGAGGCCGGTCCGGCTCGTCCCGTGGTCGTGCTCGGTCTGGCCTCGGTCCCGCGGGCCGGCGACACCTTCCTGGTGGCACCGGACGAGCGGACCGCGCGGCAGATCGCCGAGAAGCGCGAGTCGGCCGAGCGTGCAGCACTCCTGGCGAAGCGTCGCAAGCGCATCAGCCTCGAGGACTTCACGCAGGCGCTCCAGCTGGGCAAGGTCGAGACGCTCAACCTCGTCCTCAAGGGCGACGTGTCGGGTGCCGTCGAGGCGCTCGAGGACGCGCTGCTCAAGATCGACGTCGGCGAAGAGGTCGAGCTGCGGGTCATCCACCGCGGTGTGGGTGCCATCACGCAGAACGATGTCAACCTCGCCACGGTCGACAACGCGATCATCATCGGCTTCAACGTGAAGTTCGGTGAGCGCGTCGAGGACCTCGCCGACCGCGAGGGGGTGGACGTCCGGTTCTACTCGGTCATCTACCAGGCGATCGACGACGTGGAGGCAGCCCTCAAGGGTCTGCTCAAGCCGGAGTACGAGGAGGCCCAGCTCGGCACCGCGGAGGTGCGCGAGGTGTTCCGCTCGTCGAAGTTCGGCAACATCGCCGGGTCGATCGTCCGGTTCGGGGAGATCCGCCGCAACACCAAGGCGCGCGTCAAGCGCAACGGTGCCGTGGTCGGGGACAACCTCACGATCGAGTCGCTCAAGCGGTTCAAGGACGACGCGACCGAGGTCCGCGAAGGGTTCGAGTGCGGTATCGGGCTCGGGTCGTTCAACGACGTCGAGATCGGTGACGTCATCGAGACGTGGGAGCTGCGCGAGAAGCCTCGCAAGTGACGACGTGACGTGGAGGTGGCCCGTGCCTTTCGGCGCGGGCCACCGCCCGTCGTGCGTCCGTCAGTGTCGAGGGCCCCACGGGCGTCGACGTCGATCACCCGTCCCGCAGGTCGGGATGGACCTTCCAGAAGGCCGGAGAACATGGCAGACCAGGGTCGGGCGAGGAAGCTCGCCGAGCGGATCCAGCAGATCGTCGCGCAGATGCTCGACACGCGGATCAAGGACCCGAGGCTCGGGTTCGTCACCGTCACCGATGTGCGCGTGACCGGCGACCTGCAGCACGCGGACGTCTTCTACACCGTCTACGGCGACGACGAGGCGCGGGCCGGTTCCGCGGCCGCGCTCGACAGCGCCAAGGGCCTCATCCGTTCCGAGGTCGGCAAGCAGACCGGCATGCGTCTGACGCCGTCGCTCGACTTCCACCTCGACGCCGTCCCGGAGACCGCTGCCCACCTGACGGCAGCGCTGTCGGAGGCCGCTCGTCGAGATGCCGAGGTCGCGGCACTCGCGGCGACGGCCCAGTTCGCCGGCGACGCGGACCCGTACCGCAAGCCGGCCGAGGAGTCGGACGAGGACGAGTCGGACGACGCGGACGACGACGACCGCGCCGGTGCCTGACCGCATCCGGCGTCCGTCCGCACAGGGGGCTGACCGGGTCCGGCGCCCGACCGCTCCGGACGGGCTCGTCGTCGTCGACAAGCCCGCCGGCTGCACGAGCCACGACGTCGTCGCGCGCATGCGCCGCCTCGCCGGGACGCGGAAGGTCGGGCATGCCGGCACTCTCGACCCGATGGCGACCGGTGTGCTCGTGCTCGGCATCGGCCGGGCGACACGGCTGCTGACGTATGTCGTCGGCGCCGACAAGGAGTACGTCGCCACGATCCGCCTCGGCGCGTCGACGACGACGGACGACGCCGAGGGTGAGCTCCTGACGTCGGGTGACGCGTCGGGCGTGACCCGCGCCGACATCGAGCGCGAGGTCGCACTCCTGACCGGCGCGATCCTGCAGGTCCCGAGCTCCGTGAGCGCCATCAAGATCGACGGGCAGCGTGCCTATGCGCGGGTGCGCGCCGGCGAGGACGTCGAGCTCGCAGCCCGGCCCGTCACCGTGAGCGAGTTCGCGGTGGGCGACGTGCGCCAGGTCGACGCGGGCGACGGTGGGGCACCTGCCATGGACGTCGACGTCCGCGTCGTGTGCTCGTCGGGCACCTACATCCGGGCGCTCGCACGCGACCTCGGGACGCGGCTCGGAGTCGGCGGGCACCTCACGGCGCTGCGGCGGACCCGGGTCGGTGGCTACCCGCTCGCGATGGCGCGCACGCTCGACGACCTCGAGGCGTGGCCGCTCGACGTCCCGCTGGACGTCCTGCCCCTCGCCGACGCCGCGCGGGCGACCTTCCCGGTCCGTGAGCTCACGGCGGCTGAGGCCGCTGCGCTGTCGTTCGGCAAGCGGATCGAGGCCGGTCCGCCGACCCCGAGCGAGCCGGTCGCGGCGCTGTCGCCTGCGGGAGAGCTCGTGGCGCTGCTCGAGACGAGCGGTGAGCAGGCCCGGCCTGTGCTCGTCTTCGCACCTGCCTGAGCCCGAAGCACGGCGCCCTCAGGTGGGCGCGAGGAGGTAGCGTAGCACTCCGGTGAGCGACAGCCCGTCGCGCAGCTCGCCGGCCAGCACGAGGTCGCGCACCTCGTCCACGGGGACCCACGCGATGCGTTCGGACTCGCTCGGGTCCGACGGCGGCCCGACGTGGGTCGCGCCGTCGGCGACGAACACGTGGAAGGTCTGGTCCGACGTGCCGTTCGCCGGGTGGTACGTCTGGAGCGGCCGGACCGGGCCCGGACGCCAGCCGGTCTCCTCGAGCACCTCGCGGGCCGCCGCCTGCGCCGGGGTCTCACCGGGGTCGACGCGTCCGGCCGGGATCTCCCAGCCCCACGTGTCCGTGATGAACCGGTGCCGCCACAGCAGGAGGAGGCCGCGGTCGGCGTCGTGCACGACCGTGCCGGCCGCGTGCATCGGCATCCGCACGACGTGATGGTCGATCCGGCCGTGACCGGGCACGTCGACGTCGACGAGCGCGAGCCGCACCCACGGGCTGTCGTAGATGGTCCGTTCACCGAAGGTCTGCCACCGCATGCCCCGACCCTACGGCCCGCGTTCAGGTGGGTGCGCCGAGCGTGGCAGTCTTGTCCCGGCTGATCCTGCCGCGCGCAGGCCCGGTCCCCGTCCGAGCTTCGAGGAGTACGCGTGCAGTGCTGGACCGATCTGGCGGACGTGCCGAGCGGCTACGGTCCGTCGGTCGTGACGATCGGGAACTTCGACGGTGTGCACCGCGGCCACGTCGGGGTGCTGGAACGCATGGTGGGGGACGCGCGCGCCGTGGGTGCCCAGGCTGTCGCGGTGACCTTCTCCCCGCACCCCTCGCAGGTGCACCGGCCGGACACCGCACCGCCGCTGCTGACCGGCGACGCCGACCGTCTCGAGCTGCTCGCGCAGACCGGTCTGGACGCCGTGCTGCTGCTCGAGTACACGCTTGCGTTCGCTCGTCAGACGGCCGAGGAGTTCGTCGTGCGCTACCTCGTGGACGGGCTCGCGGCCCGCACCGTGGTCGTGGGCCACGACGTGCGGTTCGGTCGGGACAACGCCGGTGACCTGGCGACGATGATCGAGCTCGGCCGGACCTACGGGTTCACGGTCGAGGTCATCGACGACGTCGCCCCTCCCGGCGCCGTCGCGGAGCCCGTGCCGGGCGCTGCACCGCACCGCCGGTGGTCCTCGACGTGGGTCCGCGAGCTGCTCGAGGCCGGCGACGTCGCCGGGGCGGCGCGGGTCCTGGGCCGCCCGCACCGCATGCGCGGCATCGTCGTGCACGGCGACGCGCGGGGGCGCGAGCTGGGGTTCCCGACGGCCAACCTTGCCCAGGACGCCACCGGCATGGTGCCGGCGGACGGCGTCTACGCGGGCTGGCTGCGTCCGCTCCGCGCGCACGGCGACCCGGCCGCGGAGGCGACGGACGTGCTGCCCGCTGCGATCTCGGTGGGGACCAACCCGACGTTCGAGGGTGTCCAGCGACGGGTCGAGGCTTACGTCCTGGACCGCACCGACCTCGAGCTGTACGACCGGGAGGTCGTCCTCGAGTTCGTCGCCACCCTGCGCCCGACGGTGCGGTTCGACTCGATCGACGCGCTCGTCGGGCAGATGCACCTCGACGTGGAGCGCGTGCGGGACGCGCTCGCGCCGGCCCCGCCGCGGGGCTGACCGCCGGGCCGGCGCGGGTCGGGCAAAGGCGTCCTCCCTGGTAGCATCTAAGAGCCGTCAGATCGGCCGCGGACCGAGAGCGCTCGGGTGGACATGC
>DASVMA010000335.1:0-9484 GCA_036384595.1 Cellulomonas sp.
CGTGCAGCAGCGGGCCGGGCAACCGGCGGACGCGGCGCTGCGGCGGGCCTCGCGGCGGCGCTCGCGACCGGAGTCACGACCGGGGCCGCTTCGACCGGCGCCGACTCGACGTCAGCGACGGCGACCTCGACGTCAGCAGCAGGCGCGGCCACGACGGCCGGCTCTGCGGCGGCGACGGGGGCCTCGGTCGATGCCTCGGCGATCGCCTCGGCGGCCAGCGCGGACAGGTCGGGATCGAAGTCGATCGGCGCCTGCACCTGGGCGGCGCGACGCTGCTCGCTCTTCTGCTCGGCCTTCTTCTTGACCGGGCCGAGCACCATGATCATGTTGCGGCCGTCCTGCTTCGGCGAGCTCTCGATGAAGCCGAGCTCCGCGACGTCCCCGGCGAGCCGCTGCAGCAGGCGGATGCCCATCTCCGGGCGCGACTGCTCGCGACCGCGGAACATGATCATGACCTTGACCTTGTCGCCGGCCTTGAGGAACCGCTCGACGTGGCCCTTCTTCGTGCCGTAGTCGTGCGGGTCGATCTTGAGCCGGAAGCGGATCTCCTTGAGGACCGTGTTCGTCTGGTTGCGCCGGGCCTCGCGCGCCTTCATGTCGGCTTCGTACTTGAACTTGCCGTAGTCCATGATCTTGCAGACGGGCGGGCGCGCCTCCGGGGCGACCTCGACGAGGTCGAGGTCGGCGTCCTGGGCCAGGCGCAGTGCGTCCTCCACGCGGACGATGCCGACCTGCTCGCCGTTGGGGCCGACCAGGCGGACCTCGGCAACGCGGATCCGATCGTTGATGCGGGGCTCGGTGATGTGGGTGCTCCTTGAACTCGTCGCAGGGACCACCCAGAACGAGGAAGGCCCCCGGCCTGGACACAGGTGGGGGCCTCACGAGTCCGAGGTGCCGCGCGAGCAAACGCACGCCACCGGTACGCACGCGTCAAGCACGTGTCGTACGTCGGACCGAAACCCGGCCTCTGTCGCCGTGCGGATCGCTTGCGCGACCCGACGAGCAGTCGAAGCTCGGGTGGGATCAGCTCCACTTGTGCACCGGTGACACGTGCGAACACGTACGGACGACGAGCACAGATGCATGCGCGGGCGTCCGACACCGGTCGGTCAATGACCAAGGCTAGCACGGAGAGAGGGACCGTCCGATCGACCCTCGGAGCGGTCAGCGCAGATACTTGAACGATTCCAGATAACGTGGTTGAGTCGGCCCGTGACCGACGCCGAGACGCTGCGCGAGCTCGGGCTGCGCGTGACGCAGCCGAGGCTCGCCGTGCTGGACGCCGTCGGGCACCACCCGCACGCCGATGCCGACACCCTGCTGCAGGCCGTGCGCGCGACCCTCCCCCGGGTCTCCGTCCAGGCCGTGTACGACGTGCTCCGCGCGCTCGCCGACGTCGGCCTGCTCCGGCGGATCGAGCCTGCCGGGCACCCCGCCCGCTACGAGCGGCGCGTCGCCGACAACCACCACCACGTCGCGTGCCGCAGCTGCGGCGCGATCGAGGACGTCGACTGCGCCGTCGGGCACGCACCGTGCCTGGTCCCGAGCTCGACCTCCGGCTTCACGATCGAGTCCGCCGAGGTCACGTTCTGGGGCCTGTGCCCCCGCTGCAGCGCGCGCTGAACCGCCCACGCGCCACCCGTCAGACGCTCTCCCACGGCCACAGCCGTGCGCCCCACCCCACGAACCAGGCCAGCCCGCCCGACCGAAAGGAACACCCGTGACGAGCACGCCCTTCACCACGTCCAGCTCCGGAGCACCCGTCGCATCCGACGCCCACTCGCAGTCCGTCGGCGCCGACGGCCCGATCGTCCTGCACGACGCCTACCTCGTCGAGAAGCTCGCGCAGTTCAACCGCGAGAAGGTCCCCGAGCGCATCGTGCACGCCAAGGGGGGCGGCGCGTTCGGCACCTTCACCACGACCGAGGACGTCAGCGCGTACACCCGCGCGGCGCTGTTCCAGCCCGGTGCCGTGACCGAGACCCTGACCCGGTTCTCGACCGTCGCCGGTGAGCAGGGCTCCCCCGACACCTGGCGCGACCCTCGCGGGTTCGCGACGAAGTTCTACACGACCGAGGGCAACTACGACCTCGTCGGCAACAACACCCCGGTCTTCTTCATCCGGGACGGCATCAAGTTCCCCGACTTCATCCACTCGCAGAAGCGCCTGCCCGGCAGCCACCTGCGCGACGCCGACATGCAGTGGGACTTCTGGTCGCTGTCCCCCGAGTCCGCGCACCAGGTGACCTGGCTCATGGGCGACCGCGGCATCCCGGCGTCGTGGCGCCACATGGACGGGTTCGGCTCGCACACCTACCAGTGGATCAACGCAGCCGGCGAGCGGTTCTGGGTCAAGTACCACTTCACGACGAACCAAGGGATCCAGAACTTCACCGGCGACGAGGCCGCGCAGCTTGCCGGCTCCGACGCCGACGTCCACATCCGGGACCTGCACGACGCGATCGAGCGCGGCGAGCTCCCGTCCTGGACCCTGTCGGTCCAGGTCATGGCCTACGAGGACGCGGCGACCTACCGGTTCAACCCGTTCGACCTCACCAAGGTGTGGCCGCACGCGGACTACCCGCTCATCCCGGTGGGCACCCTCGAGCTCAACCGCAACCCCACGAACTACTTCGCCCAGATCGAGGAGGCGGCGTTCGCGCCGAGCAGCTTCGTGCCGGGCATCGCGGCCAGCCCCGACAAGATGCTCCTCGCGCGGATCTTCTCGTACGCCGACGCGCACCGCTACCGCGTCGGCACGAACTTCCAGCAGCTGCCCGTCAACGCCCCGCACGCCGCTCCCGTCCACTCGTACTCCAAGGACGGCGCGGCCCGGTACACGTTCGACGCCCCGAGCGTCCCCGTGTACGCGCCGAACTCGGTCGGCGGCCCCGCCGCCGACCCGGCTCGTGCCGCCGAGTCGGTCGGCTGGGAGGCCGACGGCGCGCTCCAGCGCTC
This sequence comes from Cellulomonas sp., assembly GCA_036384595.1. GTDB lineage: Bacteria > Actinomycetota > Actinomycetes > Actinomycetales > Cellulomonadaceae > Cellulomonas_A. Next base: position 2,959 of record DASVMA010000335.1, read on the forward strand.
TGCGGCGACGTTGCACCCCGAGGACGACGACTTCGGGCAGGCCGGCAGCCTCTACCGCACCGTGTTCGATGACGGCGCGCGCGCAAGGCTCCTCCAGACGATCACCGGGCACGTCGGCGGCGTGAAGAGCGCCGCGATCCGCGAGCGCGCCATCGGGTACTGGACGAACGTGGACGCCGCGCTGGGTGCAGCCCTGCGCGCGAACCTCGCCGGCTCGGCCCCCGTCGAGACCGGTGAGCCGGCGACCTCGAGCATCCCGGTCGCCTGACGACCGACCGCGTGCCCGCGCCGCTCGGAGCGTGCACACGCAGGGACCCTGCACCGACCGGTGCGGGGCCCCTGCGGTTCCGGTGAGAGTATCGACGCCATGTCCGAGCAGCCGCAGCACACGTCCACCACCACGGTCCCGGGCGCGACCCGGGACATCGCCGACGTCGCCGCAGTCGAGGTGATCACGACGGCCGCAGTCCACCTCATGAGCGCAGCTGCCGTGAAGTGCGGGCTGAGCGAGGACGTCGACGGCGTGCCCGGCTCCGCCTACCTGGACCTCGACGAGGCCCGCAAGCTCATCACGGCCCTCGCGGCGCTCGTGACCGCGTCCGCCCCCGACCTCGGCAACCAGCACGCGCGCTCGCTGCGCGACGGTCTCCGGTCGCTGCAGCTGGCCTTCAGGGAGGCCTCGCCCTACCCCGACGCGCTCGGAGACGGCCCAGGCGAGAAGCTCACCGGACCGGTCAGCTGACCGCGGCGGTCTCCTGCGCACCGGCCACGAGGGACCTGTCGCGCGACACCCGCAGGGCGACGAGTCCGCTCGCCGCCAGCAGAGCGCCGACGACGCCTGCGGTGAGGAAGCCCGCACCAGGCCCGCGGGCGTCGATCATCCAGCCGCACAGCGGCGCCCCGAGCGACCCGCCGATCGTCATGGCGGTGCCCTGCCACCCCATGGCCTCCCCCCGACGCTCCTCGGGGACGAGCCGCGCGAGCGCGGCCGTGATCGACGACAGAGCCGGCGCGCACGGCAGCCCCGCGACGAACACTGCGGCAGCCAGGAGCAGCGGCGAGTGGACGAACGCCGCCGGGACCGTCAGCACGGCCAGCGTCAGGGCGAGGGCGAGTGGGTGCACCGCGCGGCGCCCGGCACCGTAGACGATCCCGCCGAGCACTGAGCCCCCCGCCCAGAGCGCCATCATCCACCCGAGCGACGACGCCTGCCCCCAGCCCTTCAGGGACGCGACGATCGAGACGTCGGTGCCGTTCAGCACGAGCGACGCGGCCACCGAGGTCGCGAGGACGGCGAGCAGCGCGGGCGTCAGCACTCGAGCGCTCGCGAGCTCCGCGCGCACAGACGCAGGGGCAGCGAGGGTCGAGCCGGCGTCCGCCGCGCCGGGGAGCTGATGGCTGCGCGTCGGCGGGTCGAACCACATGAGCAGCGCTCCCGAGCCGACCGTCGCGATCCCGACCGCCACCAGGGCGGTGGTCGTCGAGGCCTGCGTGGCGACGAGCACCCCGAGGGCGGGCGCGAGCATGAACGTCAGCTCGGTGCCCACCGAGTCGAGCGCGTACGCGGTGCGCTGCCCGCTGAGCGGCACGAGCACGCCGAGCGACTGACGCACGACCGAGAACACCGGCACGAGGAACACCCCGGCGACGAAGGCGGCCACGAGAAGCGCCTCGTAGCCGAGGAACGGAGCGACCACCCAGACGGCCGCCTCGACCACCACAGACGGCAGCAGCGCCCGGCGCACGCCCAGCACGTCGACACGGCGGCCACGCCACGGCGCGCCGATCGCCATGCCAACCGTCATCGAGGCAGCCACGAGGCCCGCCTGGGCATACCCCTTGCCGAGCGGACCGACGACGTGGAGCGTCACGACGACACCGGTCGCGGCATGCGGGATGCGCGCGACGAGAGCGACCAGGACGAGCCGGAGCACGCCGGGACGGCGCAGCAGCTCGGCGTACGGGGCGAGGGACACGACGGTGATCCTCTCGCGGACGCGGCCGGTGCCGCGCGACCTTTTCGGCCCGCGGGAGCGGCCCGTGCCCGAAACTGCCTATTCTGTCCGGCGTGAGGGACGACCAGGCCGCCGAGCCGGGCGTCGCCGTGCCCGACGACGCGGCCGACGACGCGCGGTTCGAGTTGCTCGCGGCACCGCTGGCCGGGCAAGCCGCTGGTCCGGACGCCGAGTCACCCGGACCCGTGACCGAGCAGGGCGACGTCCAGGAGCCGGACGCCGAGCAGCCCGACGCCGAGCAGCCAGGCATTGAGCACCAGGCCGTCGAGCAGCAGGGCGAGCAGCCGGACGCCGAGCAGCCAGGCGAGCAGCCCGACGCCGAGCATTCTTCCGGGACCGGCCAGATCGACCAGGCCCCTCTCCCCGGGCTGGCAGTCGAGGCAGGACCTGCGAACGCCGCGGACACAGCCCTCCCGCCCGTTGCGCGGTCCTCGGAGCCGGACGATGCCCTCGACCCGGAGCGGACCGCCGAGCTCGACGCGGTGGGAGCCACGCTCCCGATGTGGCTGCCCTCCACGGCTCCCGTCCACCCCGTCCCGGTCGCTGGACCCATGGCCCACTCCGAGCCGCTCGCGCCGCCCTCTGTGGCGTCGGTGCCACGCCACCGGCGCCAGCCGTGGGCCTTGCTCGTGCTGTCGATCCTGCTGGCGCTGACGCTGGGCCTCGCCACGTACCTGCTGCTGACCACGCGCGCATACGAGCACCGCAGCGCCGAGTGGGAGACGGCCGCGCGAACGACGGGTTCGGACCTCACCCAGGCGCGCGCCGACCTCGAGGCCACGACGAGCGACCTTTCCGCCACGCGCGACCAGCTCGCGACCGCGCAGGCGCGGATCATCGAGCTCGCCGACGAGAAGGCGCAGCTCGGGGACGACCGCGCGATCCAGCGCCAGCTCGTCGACTACCAGCAGCGGATCTCGACGGCCGCGGGGAAGGTCGCCACGGCGCTGAACAGCTGCATCGACGGCCAGTACAAGCTGATCGGGTACCTCGAGAACCCGGGTGCGTACAACCAGGTCGACCTCGCGCGGTTCCGCACGGACGTCCAGACCGTCTGCGGGGCAGCCACGGAGGCGAACGCGGCCCTGCAGCGCGAGCTCAAGAAGTGACCCTGCTGCGTTCGAGCGCGCACGGCCTCCTTGCGGCGGGGACCCTGGCGCTCGTCGTCGGGTGCGGCTCCCTGCCCACCATGCCGGGCCCGATGCCGACTGACTTCGTCCCGTCGTCGGTCGCGGCGCCGAGCCCGGCCACGACGGGGGCCGGGAACCTGTCCCCGGACGGATTCGACGCCGCGCGACGGATGACCGTGCGGATCCGCAACGTCGGGTGCTCGTCGCTGTCGACCGGGTCGGGCTTCGCGCTCGACTCCACCACCCTGATCACCAACCGGCATGTCGTCGCCGACTCGGCGGACCTGCAGATCAGCACCTACGACGGGCGTGACGTCGCCGTGACCGCGACAACGACCGCGGCCCTCGCCGACCTGGCGATCGTGCGCACCGCCGAGCCGCTGCCCGCGGCACCGGTGCTCGCCGACACCGACCCCGTCACAGGGGACGCCGTGACGGTCGTCGGATACCCGCTGGGCGGACAGCTCACGGTGACCAGCGGTCACGTCATCGGCGAGACGACGGACCCGCTCAACGAGAGCTTCGGGGAGGTGCTCGTCACCGACGCCGCCGTCGAGCCCGGCAGCTCCGGCTCGGCCGCGCTCGACTCCGCAGGCCGGGTCGTCGGTGTCGTCTACGCGAAGAACACGACCGGTCAGAGCTTCATCCTGCCGGTGAGCACGCTGCGCACCCTGCTTGCCGACGAGACTGGCTTCACGCCCTCACCGTCCTGCGCCAAGTAGGTCCGTGCGAGGCGGTGGTGCCGGAGGCGTACGAACCCACCCCCGGTACCTCCCCACCGCTGACCCCGCTCTGCCAGAGTGGATGCGTCCCCCTGACTGAGTGAGGAGCTCCCATGAGAGACGTCCCGTTCGACCCTGCGACCGTCGTCCGGGTCGCGAGCGAGATCCTGTCGGTCAAGCGCGTGTTCGGTGAGCCGATCGAGCACGACGGCGTCACGATCATCCCTGTCGCGAAGGTCATGGGCGGCTCGGGCGGCGGCGGCGGTCAGGGCGTAGGCCCCCTCGCGCCGCGTGACGAGAGCGAGGACGCTGTCGACGATGCCGGCACGAGCGAGGCGAGCGGCGACAGCGCCGAGGTCGCCACGGGCTGGCAGACTCCTGCGACCGGGTCAGGCGGCGGCAGCGGGCTCGGTGTGTACGTCCGGCCGGTCGGGGTCTACGTCGTCGACTCCCAGGGGGTGCACTGGCGCCCTGCGCTCGACGTGAACCGCGTCATCCTCGGCGGTCAGGTGCTTGGCGCCCTGGTGGTCCTCGCCGTCGCGCACGTGCTCCGGCGGCGTCGCTGATCGACCAGGTCAGGGGCCTGCGAGCAGCCGCAGCTCGAGCGAGTCGACGCATGCGGTGACGGTCTCGTCCGCCGCGAGGGCTGCGTTGACCCGGCCCAGGACGTCGTCGAGCCGCGTGCGATCCAGCCCGGGCACGAGCGTCAGGGCCACGGCGACCTCGGCTCGTCGACCCGGGACCGCGTCCACGGCGAGCACCCCTGCCACGGCGGCGACCGCCCGGTCGATCGCCGACCGGATGCGCGGATCGACCGCGTCGACGCCCCCGGTCGTGACGACCGCGGGCTGCCACTCCTGCTGCTGCGCCAGCGCCCAGACTGCCGGCCGGGGGACGAGCACCGTCGTGGGGCCACCCGGGTCGAGAACCATCAGCTCCCACCGCTCGGTGACCGCGGACAGGGCAGCGCGGGCGACCTCGGACGGCACGGGTCGGGCGTCCGGCCGCCAGGCCGCCATGCTCGAGACCGACGAGAACACGGGCAGCGCGGTCCGGCCGTCGGGGGCGCGGAGCGCGACGATCCCTGCCGACGCCTCCTTGTCGATCGTGTGCTGATGCTCACCCACCTCGACCACGTCGGCTGCCTCCAGCTCGGCCAGCACGGGCACGAGGACACGGGTGCCCGCGAGCGCCCGCACCACCTGGGCCAGCGAGCCGTCACCCCGGCCGTAGGCCTCGAGCGCCGCAGCGAGCCTCAGGTCGCACGCACCGTCGTCGCCCGCGAACGGCGACGACGCCGGAAGCTCGCGCCCCGCCATGCTCACGGCCGCCCGGCGACGTCCAGGGCCTGCGGGAGCGTGAACGCACCCGCGTAGAGGGCCTTGCCGACGATTGCGCCCTCGACGCCCAGCGGCACGAGCGTGCGCAGCGCCTCGAGGTCGGCGAGGCTCGAGATGCCGCCCGACGCGACGACGGGAGCCTGCGTCCGGGCGCACACCTCGCGCAGCAGGTCCAGGTTCGGCCCGCGCAGGGTGCCGTCCTTCGTCACGTCCGTGACGACGTAGCGCGCGCAGCCGGCCTCGTCGAGGCGAGCGAGCACCTCCCAGAGGTCCCCACCCTCCTGCGTCCAGCCGCGCGCGGCGAGCGTCGTCCCTCGCACGTCGAGCCCGACCGCGATCGCCGCACCGTGGCTCGCGATGACCTTGGCGGTCCACTGCGGGTCCTCGAGCGCGGCGGTCCCCAGGTTGACGCGCGTGGCGCCGGTCGCGAGCGCCCGCTCGAGCGACGCGTCGTCGCGGATGCCGCCCGACAGCTCCACCTTGACGCCCTTGCCCGCGAGCTCGGCCGCCACCTCCGCGAGCAGCGGCGCGTTGGAACCGCGACCGAACGCCGCGTCGAGGTCGACGAGATGGATCCACTCGGCACCGCCGAGCTGCCAGTCGAGGGCGGCGGCGAGCGGGTCGCCGTAACCGGTCTCCGACCCGGCCTCACCCTGGACGAGGCGAACAGCCTGCCCGCCCGCGACATCGACGGCGGGCAACAGCTCGAGGCGGTGGGTCATGGCGTCCTCTCTCCGGGCGACGTCCGAGTCGTCGCCGCTCGCGCGGGCCGCGATCGTGCCCTGCGCCGATCTGTGGTGGTCGGGTCGTGCGAGGTGCGGTCGTTCAGGGGGCGTGCGGTGCGATGTCGTCAGCGCAACGACGCCACCCAGTTGGTCAGGAGCTGGGCACCGGCGTCGCCGGACTTCTCGGGGTGGAACTGCGTCGCTGCGAGCGGCCCGTTCTCGACCGCCGCGACGAACGGGCCGCCGTGGTCGGCCCACGTCACCAGTGGTGCCGCGAACCGCTCGCGATCGACCGTCTCGGACAGCGGAAAGGAGCGGGCCGCATAAGAGTGCACGAAGTAGAAGCGCTGGTCCTCGACGCCCGCGAAGAGCACCGAACCCTCGGCAGCGTCCACGGTCGCCCAGCCCATGTGCGGCACGACAGGTGCCTCGAGCCGGTCGACGAGGCCCGGCCACTCCCCCAGCCCCTCGGTGTGGACACCGTGCTCGTCGCCGGCAGCGAACATGACCTGCATCCCGACGCAGATGCCGAGGACCGGTCGGCCGCCGGCGAGCCGGCGGTCGATGATCTGGTCGCCGCGCACGCCACGCAGC
>DASVMA010000336.1:0-8980 GCA_036384595.1 Cellulomonas sp.
CTCCTTGGCCGGAGCCTCGGCGCCCGGACCACCGCCGGCCACCGCCGCGGCGGCGACTGCTGCGCTCGCCTGCACGGCGTCGGGCGCAGGCGTTGCCACCCCACCCGGATCGGTGTCGATGACGATGATGGGGACCCCGACGTCGACCGTCGTGCCGACCTCGACGAGGATCTGCGTCACGACGCCCGCGTAGGGGCTCGGCAGCTCGACGAGCGACTTCGCGGTCTCGATGTCGACGATCGGCTGGTTGACCGTCACGGTGTCGCCGACGGCGACGTGCCACTCGACGATCTCCGCCTCGGTCAGTCCCTCACCGGCGTCGGGAAGCCGGAACGACTCAAACGTAGGCACGGGGGCCTCCTCAATCTCGCCGTCGGCGGGGTCAGAACGTGAGCGTGCGGTCGATCGCCTCGAGGATCCTGTCCAGGTTCGGCAGGTAGTCCTGCTCGATCTTCGACACCGGGTACGGCACGTGGAAGCCACCCACCCGCAGCACGGGCGCCTGCAGGTGGAAGAAGCACTGCTCGGTGATGCGGGCCGCGATCTCGGCACCCGTCCCGTAGAGCACGGGTGCCTCGTGCGCGACGACGCACCGACCGGTCTTGCGGACCGAGGCCACGAGGGTCTCGGTGTCGAGCGGGGAGATCGTGCGCAGGTCGATGACCTCGACGCTCGTGCCCTCGGCCGCCGCGGTCGCTGCGGCCTTGAGCGCTGGTGCGACCGACGGCCCGTAGGCGATGAGCGTGACGTCGGTGCCCTCGCGCAGCACCCGGGCCCGGTCGAGACCCGTCGGCGCCGCGTCGGTGTGCGGCAGGGTCGCGGGGGTCTCGAGGTCGACGTCGGCCTTGTCCCAGTACCGGACCTTCGGCTCGAAGAACAGCACGGGGTCCGGCGAGGCGATGGCCTGCTGGATCATCGCGTAGGCGTCGGCGGGGTTCGACGGGCTGACGACGCGCAGCCCGGGCGTGTGGGCGAACAGCGCCTCGGGCGACTCGCTGTGGTGCTCGATCGCGCCGATCCCGCCGCCGTACGGCACGCGGATGACCACGGGCAGCGTGAGCCGACCCTGGGACCGGTAGTGCATCTTGGCGAGCTGGGTCGTGATCTGGTCGAACGCCGGGAAGATGAAGCCGTCGAACTGGATCTCGCAGACCGGGCGGTACCCGCGCAGCGCGAGGCCGATCGCGGTACCGACGATGCCGGACTCCGCGAGCGGCGTGTCGACGACCCGGTCCGGACCGAAGTCCTTCTGGAGCCCGTCGGTGACCCGGAACACCCCGCCGAGCGCGCCGATGTCCTCGCCCATGAGGAGGACCTTGGGGTCCTGCTCGAGCGCACGGCGCAGGCCGGAGTTGATCGCCTTGGCGAACGTGATGCGCTCGGCGGTCATCGAGCACCTCCCTGCGTGGGCGCGAACGTCGTCTCGTAGGACTCGAACCACTCCCGCTCGCCGTCGACGACCGAGTTCGCGCTCGCGTACACATGGTCGAACATCGACGCGGGCGGGGGCGGGCCCCAGGCGCGGACCGTCGCACGGATGCGCTCGCCGAGCGCGACTGCCTCGGCCTCGAGGTCGGTGGCGAACGCCGTAGGCAGCTCGCCCGTCTGCTCGAGGTGCAGGCGCAGCCGGTCGATGGGGTCGCGCTGGCGCCAGTACTCCTCCTCGGCGGCCGACCGGTAGCGGGTCGGGTCGTCCGAGGTGGTGTGCGCGCCCATCCGGTAGGTGAACGCCTCGATGAACGTGGGGCCGCCGCCGGAGCGTGCACGCTCGAGCGCCTCGGCCGTCACGGCGTACGACGCGATGACGTCATTGCCGTCGACCCGGACGCTCGGCACCCCGAAGCCGAGGCCCCGGTCTGAGAGCGGCACGCGCGCCTGCCGCGTCGTCGGCTCCGAGATGGCCCACTGGTTGTTCTGGCAGAACAGGACGAGCGGCGCGTTGTTGACCGCGGCGAAGACGAGGGCCTCGTTGACGTCGCCCTGCGAGGTCGCGCCGTCACCGAAGTAGGTGACGACGGCGGTGTCCCGGGTGGGGTCGCCCGTGCCGACCAGGCCGTCGCGCTGGACACCCATCGCGTACCCGGTCGCGTGCAGCGTGTGCGAGCCGATGACGAGCGTGTACAGGTGGAAGTTGTGCGCAGCCGGGTCCCACCCGCCGTGGTCGATGCCGCGGAAGAGGCGCAGCAGGTTCGCGAGGTCGACGCCGCGCGTCTGGGCGACACCGTGCTCGCGGTAGGACGGGAAGACGTAGTCCTGCGGGGCGAGCGCGTGCCCGGAGCCGATCTGCGCGCCCTCCTGGCCGAGGCTCTGGGCCCACAGGCCGAGCTCGCCCTGCCGCTGCAGCGACGTGGCCTCGTTGTCGAAGCGCCGGACGAGCACCATGTCGCGGTACATCGCGCGCAGGGCGTCGCCGTCGAGGTGCGCGACGAGGGGGCTGTAGACGGGATGCTCGACGCGCTCGCCCGCGGGCGTGAGCAGCTGGACGAGTCCGGCGTCGGTGAGTGGTCCGTCGGGGCTCACGCGGTGTCTCCTTCGCGTGCAGGGGTTCGCATGCAGGGCTTCACGTGCAGGTCAGGGTGCTCGTCCGGTGCGGGCAAACGCTCCAGGCCGAACCTACGTCAGCGTAGGCTACGACACCGTAGGTTGTCTGGGTGCTCGTCGGACAACCCGTGCCATGGTGACTTGTCGGGTCTCCACAGCACCGCGCGCGCACCGCGCAGGACACTCCAGAGTGCACCCGACGACGCCTCAGCGCCGGAATGTCGCGGTGAACTCGAGCAGCAGGTCGGTCGCCTCGGGCTCCCCCACGCTCACGCGCACGCCGTCGCCCGCGAACGGCCGCACGATGACGCCGGCCTCGGTCGCCGCCGTGGCGAACGGGACCGCGCGGTCGCCCAGCGGCAGCCACACGAAGTTCGCCTGGCTGTCCGGCACCGACCAGCCCTGCTCCCTCAGACCTGTGAGCATCCGAGCACGCTCCGCCACGATCGCGTCGACCCTCTCCAGCAGCTCGTCGGCTGCCCGCAGCGACGCTATGGCCGCGAGCTGCGCGACGTGCGACACCCCGAACGGGGTCGAGGTCGCCCGGATCCCCGCGGCCAGTCGCGGCCGCGCGATCGCGAAACCCACCCGCAGACCCGCGAGCCCGTACGCCTTGGAGAACGTCCGCAGCACGACGACGTTCGGCTGGCCCGCGAACACCGCGAGCGCATCGGCGGCGAGCGGGTCCCGGACGAACTCGACGTAGGCCTCGTCGAGGACCACGAGGACGTCGCGCGGGACCGCGGCGAGGAAGTCGGACAGCTCGTCGGCGTGCACCGCGGGTCCGGTCGGGTTGTTCGGGGTGCACACGAGCACCACCCGGGTCCGCGGCGTGACGGCAGCAGCCATGGCGACCAGGTCGAGGCGGCCGTCGTCGGTCACGGGCACCGGGACGCCGACACCACCCGCGACGGCGACGGCGATCGGGTACGCCTCGAACGAGCGCCACGGGTACACGACCTCGTCGCCCGCGTCGACGACGGCTGCGAGCACGTGCCCGAGGACGGCGATCGAGCCGTTGCCCACGACGAGGCTCGCGGCCGGCACCCCCCACCGGTTCGCGATCGCCTCGGTGAGCTCGGTCGCGTACATGTCGGGGTAGCGGTTGACGTCCATCGCCCCGTCGATGATCGCGGCGACGACCGACGGCAGCGGCGGGAACGGGTTCTCGTTCGACGACAGCTTGAACGCCGCGGCACCGACCGGGGACCGACCACCGGGGACGTACGCGGGGAGAGCAGCGACAGCCGGCCGGAGGGGTACCTGGGTCACCGGAACAGCATGCCATCGTCCGACGATTCCCCCGGTGCGCCGGGGCTCCGACTGGCAGGATCAGCACATGGGCTTCCTCGTGCGAGTCATCATCAACGGCGTCGCGATCTGGCTCGCGACGGTCCTCCTCTCGGGCCTGCAGATCGTCGGCGCCGGCTCCACGGAGCAGAAGGTCGGCATCATCCTGCTGATCGCGCTGATCTTCGGCCTGGTCAACGCGATCGTGAAGCCGCTCGTGAAGCTGCTCGCGTTCCCGCTGTACATCCTCACGCTCGGGCTGTTCACGCTCGTCGTCAACGCGCTCATGCTCATGCTGACCGCGTGGATCACGGGCCACACCGACTGGGGCCTGCGGATCGACACGTTCGGCACCGCGGTGCTCGGCGCGCTCATCATCTCGATCGTCAGCTTCGTGCTCAGCGTCGCGCTGCCGAGCAGCCGCAAGCGCTGACCCGGCGCGCGCAGAGGGGCCACGCACGGAGCGCCTGGCCCCTCGCCCGTACGCGCCGCCGGGGGCCGCACGACGGATCACCGGCTCGCCGGCGACAGCGTCGGGACCTCGACGCCAGCGATGCCCGCGTACCGGGTCACGACGGCGGTCGTGCCGTCCGGACCGAACACCGTCGACCCGACGGACTCCTCCCAGGCGCTGATCGACGGGCTGCGGTCTCCCGCGGCGTCGACGAGGTCGAGCGTGCGCCCGTAGAGCTTCACGTCGTGGGACTCGCCGACCGAGTGCCCGGCCACCCGATCGGCAGGGTCATCGGCCACCGACAGGTCCCGCCGGACGGTCGTCCGGTCGCGGGTGTCCGGGTTCGCCCGACCGTCCAGGGCGGGGACCGCGTCGCTGGCGTGCTCGACGTTCAGGACCTGGACGCCGGGTGGCGTCCTCATCCCGGCAACCGGCGACCCGGCGGTGAGCACGTGGGTGATCGCGAACCGGGCCGTCACCGCGGCCGACCCGGCAAGGGCCATCGCCGTCATCCCACCCTGGCTGTGACCGGCGAGCATGACCGGCTCCCCCGGTTGGACGCCCGCGAGCTCCATGGCGCGGAGGGTCAGCTCACTCGCGGCCGCGGACTGCCCCGCGATCAGCTCGAGGTTGCTCTGCATGTCGAACGGGTTGGCCCCACCGACCGACCCCGCCTGCGTCCCTGGCACCGCGACGAGCCACGAGTGGGAGCGGTCAGGGTGGTCGAGCCGCGTCACCTCGACCGCACCGGGCGTCGAGTAGGCGTTGCTGACCGACCGCATCGCGTCGCCGTCGGACCTGGGGACGTCCGCGGCGGCCAGGGTGCGGGTGCTGCCGAGCACCGGGACGACGAGCAGGCCTCGCCGCGGCAGGAGGGTCCCGATCGGGGCGACTGCTGGACCGACGGGCGCCGCGACCGGCCGCTGGAACCCGGGCTGCAGACCGCGCAGGAACGTCCCGATGCCGTAGAGCACGTTCTGGGCTGCGCCACTGCTGACCAGGTCGGTGGCCGCAGGAGGGCGGCCCGTCCTGGCCCAGGTCAGCACCGCGCCGACCTCGACCGCGAACGGGGCCGCCAGCGCAGCGCCGATCCCGAGGAGCGGCGCCCACGGACTCTCGGAGAACGTCGAGGCCGTGACGCCCACGAACGCCCGCACGGCGAGCTCGACCGACCCCTCGGCGCGCTCGTACGTCGCGGCCGCCTCGACCAGTGCCCGCGCGAGCCTCCGCAGGTTCTCGGCCGTCCGGGCCGGGGACGACGGGCTCCGAAGCACCGGGTCGAGCGCCGTGCGGGCGGACGCGCCGGTGCCGAAGGCGTCGCCGGTGAAGCTGGCGCGCCAGGCGACGCCCAGGAGCTCGTCGGCGTCATGGAGCGAGTCGGCGGCCTGGCGCAGAGCAGCCGCCGCCCGGTGAAGGTCCTCGAGGCGCGCGGACGTCCCCCCGTACCCACCCGTGACGTGCAGCCCGTCGCTCACCGGCCACCGCCGAGCAGTCGGTGCGCGACGGACGTGCAGGCGTCCGCGCGGGAGTCCAACCCCGCGGCGTCGAGCAGTGCGAGCGCGTGGTGGGCCGCGTCGAGCAGCGACCTCGCCCGCAGCACCGCCTGCTGGCCCTCGGTGAGTGCCGCCTGGTAGCGGGCGGCGGCGTCCGACACCCAGTCGACCTCGTGGGCGCGGGCGAGCGTGCGTCCCGCCTCGTCGACGAGGCCCCGGGCACGCGCCGCGACAGGGGCGAGCGCGCCGCTCACCCCTGCCCCGCTGTCTCGCTGATCCGGTTCACCATGGGCGGGACGGTAGGACGGGCGGGCCACCACCTGCGGTGCGCGTGGCGCGGTCGGTGACGGCGGTCGTCTCACGTTCGCCTGTGGGTGGGACGCCTACGCCAGCGGTTCTGGGAGGATGACGCCATGGGTCAACCGCGCGTCGTTCTTGCTCAGGTCGAACCGGCCATCGCGCTCGGGCCGCTCGACGGCCGGTACCGCGGGGCCGTGGCGGCGCTCGTCGACCACCTGTCCGAGGCGGCGCTCAACCGCGAGCGCGTGCACGTCGAGGTCGAGTGGCTCATCCACCTCACCTCGCGCCACGTGGTGCCGGGCGCCCCCGTCCTGTCCGCCCGGGAGCAGGAGTACCTGCGCGACGTGGTCGCGACGTTCGGGGCGGCCGAGATCGCCGAGCTGGGGGCGATCGAGAAGAAGACCGTCCACGACGTCAAGGCGGTCGAGTACTTCCTCAAGGACCGCCTCGCCGCGGCGCCGTCCTTGCTGGGCGCCTCGACGGTGCTCCCGTCGGTCGGCGAGCTCGTGCACTTCGCGTGCACCAGCGAGGACATCAACAACCTGTCGTACGCGCTGATGGTGCGCGGCGCCGTCGAGCAGGTGTGGCTGCCGGCCGCGCGCGCGCTCGTCGCGGACCTCACCGCACTCGCTCGCGAGCACGCGGCCGTCCCGCTGCTCGCGCTCACGCACGGTCAGCCCGCGACGCCGACGACGCTGGGCAAGGAGGTCGCGGTCCTCGCGCACCGCCTCGGTCGCCAGCTGCGCCGGATCGAGCACGCCGAGTATCTGGGCAAGCTGAACGGCGCGACGGGCACGTTCGGCGCGCACGTCGTGGCGGTGCCGGGCGCGGACTGGCCCGAGGTGAGCCGGACGTTCGTCGAGCACCTCGGCCTGACGTGGAACCCGCTCACGACGCAGATCGAGTCGCATGACTGGCAGGCCGAGCTCTACGCGGACGTGGCGCGGTTCAACCGCGTGCTGCACAACCTGTCCACCGACATGTGGACGTACATCTCGAACGGGGTCTTCATCCAGATCCCCGTCGCGGGGGCCACGGGCTCGTCGACGATGCCGCACAAGGTCAACCCGATCCGGTTCGAGAACGCGGAGGCGAACCTCGAGATCTCGAGCGCCCTCCTCGACACGCTCGCGTCGACCCTCATCACCTCCCGCCTGCAGCGCGACCTCACGGATTCCACGACGCAGCGCAACATCGGCATCGCGTTCGGCCACTCGCTGCTCGCGATCGACAACGTGCGCCGCGGCCTCGGCGGGCTCTCCGTGGACCGCTCGGCCCTCGAGCGCGAGCTCGACGCCAACTGGGAGGTGCTGGGCGAGCCCGTGCAGTCCGCGATGCGCGCGGCATCCGTCGCCGGCGTGACAGGCATGGAGAACCCGTACGAGCGCCTCAAGGAGCTCACGCGCGGCCGCCGGCTCACGGCTGAGGACATGCGCGGGTTCATCGCCGGGCTGGGTCTGCCCGACGACGTCGCCACCCGGCTGGCGGCCCTGACGCCCGCGACGTACACGGGCCTTGCTGCCGAGCTCGTCGGGTACCTCGAGGACTGACCCCGTCGGGGGCGGGCGGGGCCGTCGCGGCCTGGCCGACGCAGTCGAGTGAGCGTTCTCATCACCACGAACGGCCCTGTCTGGTCACGCTCTCATCACACCCTCATCGAGCGCGACGCGTCGCGTTGTCGCTGGTCAGCGGCGTGCGCGGGCTGACTCGCCCGGATCCGGGGACACGTCAGGCCCTGCCACGAACGGGTGACTCCTGGACACGCGCCCTGTACGACCTGCACAATCGGTGCCGATCCGGCTTGTCCGATACACCCCATTTGGCGAGGAAGCCTCGTGACCCTCATGCAGAAGGCGATCACACCGGCGCTGACCCAGGCACATCTGACGCTGGGTCACGACCGCATCGCCGGCTACGCAGTGCGCGCAGAGGACGTCTCGTTCGCCACGACACCCGCGCAGCTCTTCGAGGTCCACGGTCTCGGCTACCCCGGAACCACCTTCAGCCCGTACGCGCAGTCGATCGACATCCTGCGTTTCGAGTCGTCGCCGCACCTGCAGTACCGCGACGTGCCCGGCTACATCGTGCCGCTGTGGTGGCTGCGCCACTCGCGCATCCCCCCGGGCGCCGAGCTCGTCCGGGTCTTCGCGGACGGCACCTCGATCCTCCTGGCGCGGTACGGCCACGTCGGGACGGGGTGGAGCGTGACGCAGCCCGGGGCTCATCGCCCGGCGCCCGCGTCCCTGTCCCGCTGCGTGGGGCCCGTCGCCAAGTGGCACGGCGCCTACCTCGAGGCCGACGTCATCGACGACGACCACAGCGTGATCCTCGCGCTGGCCAACCCGCCGCTCTCGGAGACGGGCTTCCGGCAGGCCCCGTCAGGCCGCTGGTACCGGCAGGTCGCCCGCGACGACGTCAGCGAGCTGTTCGAGCTGGACCTCACCGCGCGCTGGAACGGTCTCGACGTGCGGGTCGTCGACCAGTGGCAGGACTCGCAGCGGTACATCGTCGCGCGGATCTCCCACCTCGGCGACGACATCGAGCGGGCCGAGCGCCTGCGCCTCGACCGCGTCGAGGCGGGTGTCTACGAGTCGATCGTCTACGCCGCCGAGCTGACGGACATCCAGACGAACCAGGTCGTCCCGCACACGTGGGCAGCAGGACCGGCCCAGCGGGCCCTGGCGTGAGAGAGCACGTGCCGGCGGCCTAGACCGCCCCCCAGACGCGCGCCGGGCCTGGCTCCCCCCCGTTCAGGCCCGGCGCGCACCTCTCGGCAGGCACGTCGCAGTGCCGTCCGGGCCGTCCGGGCCGACCGGGCCGACCGGCTCAGCGCACCGGCAACGGTGGGCTGACAGCAACCGGCGCTTCGGCGCTTGCCTCTGCGCCCCTCGACGTGTCGCTC
>DASVMA010000337.1:0-2011 GCA_036384595.1 Cellulomonas sp.
CTGGTTCTCCCAGTCGTGGCTGCCGCTCGCGAGGGCCGTGCCGTCGGCGCTGACGAGGCTGGCCTTGATCCGGGTGGACCCGAGCTCGATCCCCAGGGCCGTACGACCCTCACTGATGGCCGCGAGCACGTCGGTGCCCGGCTCGGGCTCGACGGCCGTCGGGTCTACCGGCATCTTGATCTCCTACGGATCGACTCTGACAGACAACCTGTACAGGCTAGCCTCGAGCACGGTCGACCTTGGCCGATCAGGCGCCCATGGCGCGTGCGACCTGTGCGAGCGCCGCGCGGGCGACGGCGACCCGTTCGGCCACGCCCGCGTCCGGCGGCCGCACGGTGACCTTGACGCCGACGTAGCCGAGGTCGGGACCTGCGGCTCGGAGCGTCTCGGCGATCTCGTCCGGCCCGAGCAGGGACTCGGCCGAGCTCACGAGGGCCGGGTCGTCGCCGCGCGGCGCCATGTGCCCGTCGTCCCACGGCTCGCCCCAGACCGCTGTCGCGCTGGGCGACCCCGTGACGCCCGAGAACATGACCCCGGCCAGCAGCCCGGCCGTGGCCGCCGCCCGGACGTGCTCGACGGGCGTCGTCGCCGACCGGCCCTCGATCGCCGACCGTCCCCAGTTCACGGTGAGCCCGAACCGCCCGGCGGGGCGTCCGTCCAGCGCCGTGAGCTCGTCGGCCAGCTCGAGGAAGCCCTTGTGGAACGGGCGCCCGGGCCGCGGGGCGTCGCAGTGCTCGATGGCGACCGTCGCCCCCGCGAAGTCCCAGCCGCCGAGCTCGTCGAGCGACCGCGCAAGTGCGTCGACGGAGGCACGGTCGCCCCGCGGCGCGCTGTTCACCTGGACCGCCCGCACCCTCGGGCGGCCGGAGTCGTCCGCGAGGCGCCGCGCAAGATCACGGGCGGCGGCGACGTCATCCAGGGCCGCGCGCCGGCCGTCTGCATCCGTGGAGGCGAGACCGTAGGCCGGGTCCGTGCCGAGGCGCTGCATGACCGTCGGGATCAACGTGACGACGAGGTCCCAGGAGGGGTGCACGCTACGGCGGAACCACGGCGAGCCGGCGTCGGCCGAGGCGACGGGCAGTTCGATCCCCGCGATGCCGAGGTCGACCAAGGCCGCGTACGCGTGGGCCTCGTCGTCGGCAGGCAGGCCTGCGACCAGGGCGTATGCACCGAGGAACGGTCGGTCGTCGCGTCGGGCGGTCATCAGTTCTCCGTGCTCGTCGTCGGGCCGGGTCGTTGCCCGGCGGCTGCCTGGAACCTGCGGGGCGCAACCGACTGTAAGCACGGCGGCTCGACGCGGACCACAATGCGACCGTGAGCGAGCACCCGGAGCCCCTGTACCTGCGCGGCCGTGTCGTGACCCCGACGGCCGTCCTCGAGGATGGTGTCGTCGTCGTCGACGGTGGCCTCATCACGTGGGTCGGGACCGCCGCGGACGCCGGCGTCGCAGGCTGGCCGGACGTCCCGACGGTCGATGCTCGGCCCATGACGGTGCTGCCCGGTCTGGTCGACCTGCACGACCACGGGGGCGGTGGAGCGAGCTTCCCCGATGCGACCACGGCCGACGAGGCACGGGTGGCGATCCGCGAGCACCTCGCCCACGGCACCACCAGCCTCGTGGCGTCGCTGGTCACCGCCGCACCCGACACGCTGCGCCAGCGCGTGGGTGTCCTGACCGCGCTCGCGGACGCCGGGGAGCTGGCGGGCCTCCACCTCGAGGGCCCGTTCCTGTCGACCGTGCGGTGCGGTGCACAGGACCCCCACCTCATCCAGGCCCCGGATGCCGACCTGGTGCGTGAGCTCGCGGCGGCGGCGCGCGGCCACCTCGTGACGATGACGGTTGCGCCCGAGCTGCCCGGCGTCGCCGGTGACGACGGCGTCAGCGACGCGCTGATCTCGGCCGGAGCGCTTCCGAGCTTCGGTCACACCGACGCGTCCTGGGAGCAGACGGCGGTCGCGGTCGCCGACGCGCGCACCCGCCTCGCGGCGAACCCCGCGCGCCGCTCGGGTC
>DASVMA010000338.1:0-15135 GCA_036384595.1 Cellulomonas sp.
GCAGGACCCCAGCACCGCGCTGCGGCCGCAGGCCGGCACCGACGGGAGCGGGCTTCTGGGTCTGCGCGAGCGCGCGGCCGCGGTCGGCGCAACCCTGACGGCGGGGCGCTCGGCGTCAGGCGGCTTCGAGCTACGCGTCGAGGGCGCCGCATGAGCGGGCCGATCCGACTGCTGCTGGCGGACGACCAGGCGCTCGTGCGGGGTGCCCTCGCGGCGCTGCTCAGCCTCGAGCCTGACCTCGAGGTCGTCAGCGAGGTGGCGCGCGGTGACGAGGTGGTGGCGGCAGCGCTCGAGCACCGGCCCCACGTCGCTCTGCTGGACGTCGAGATGCCGGGGACGGACGGGATCACGGCCGCGGCCGCCCTGGCCACCGCCCTGCCCACCTGTCGCGTCCTCATCGTGACGACTTTCGGCCGACCCGGCTACCTGCGCCGCGCGCTCGCCGTCGGTGCGGCCGGGTTCGTCGTCAAGGACACCCCCGCTGCGCAGCTCGCCGACGCGGTGCGCCGCGTGCACGCCGGGCTGCGGGTCGTCGACCCGGCGCTCGCGATCGAGTCGTTGACCGCGGGGGCCAGTCCGCTGACCGACCGCGAGCACGACGTGCTGCGTGCGGCGCGGGCGGGCGGGACGGTCGCCGACGTCGCCCGCGACCTGTTCCTCTCGGAGGGCACGGTGCGCAACTACCTGTCGTCAGCGATCGGCAAGACCGGTGCACGCACGCGCGCCGAGGCGGTCCGGATCGCGGAGGAGAACGGCTGGCTGCTGGGCTGACCGCGGCGGGTCCGCCGGCCGTAGGGGACAATCGAGCGGTGCAGCAGCTCACCGTCACCCCCGCGAAGCCGTCCCCTGTCGACGGACGCGTCCTTCCGCCGCTGCGCATCGGCCCTCTGACGATCGACACGCCGGTCGTGCTCGCCCCCATGGCCGGCGTGACGAACGCCGCGTTCCGGCGGCTGTGCCGCGAGTCGGGTGCCGGTCTGTACGTCGCCGAGATGGTCACGTCGCGGGCGCTGGTCGAGCGCGGCGAGGAGTCCATGCGGATCATCGCGCACGAGCCGGACGAGAAGCCGCGATCCGTCCAGGTGTACGGCGTGGACCCCGTCACGGTGGCCGCGGCCGTGCGGCTCATCGCGTCGGAGGACCGCGCGGACCACATCGACCTCAACTTCGGCTGCCCGGTCCCCAAGGTGACCCGCCGCGGCGGGGGAGCGGCGCTCCCGTGGAAGCGGGACCTCTTTCGCTCGATCGTCAGCGCGGCGGTCGATGCCGCGAGCCCCCACGGCGTGCCGGTCACCGTCAAGATGCGCAAGGGCATCGACGACGACCACCTCACGTACCTGGAGGCCGGGCTCGTGGCGCAGGACGTCGGCGTGGCGGCGGTCGCCCTGCACGCGCGCACGGCAGCCGACTACTACTCGGGCACGGCCGACTGGGAGGCCATCGCGCTGCTCAAGGAGGCCGTGACCGACATCCCGGTGCTCGGCAACGGGGACATCTGGTCGGCCGAGGACGCGCTCGCGATGGTGGCGCAGACCGGGTGCGACGGGGTCGTCGTCGGCCGAGGGTGCCAGGGGCGCCCGTGGCTCTTCGCGGACCTCGCGGCCGCGTTCGCGGGATCGGACGAGCGCCGGCGACCTGGACTCGGCGAGGTCGCAGCGGTCGTCCGGCGGCACGCGGTCCTCATGGTCGAGACGTTCGGCGACGAGTCGAAGGCCCTGCGCGAGATGCGCAAGCACATGGCCTGGTACTTCAAGGGGTACGTCGTCGGCGGGGAGGTGCGGGCGCAGCTCGGGCTGGTCTCGACGCTCGCGGAGCTCGACGACCGCCTCGCGGGTCTTGACCTCGACCAGCCCTACCCGGGCGCCGGTGCCGAGGGCCAGCGTGGTCGCGCGGGCTCGCCCAAGCGGCCGTCACTCCCGGAGGGCTGGCTCGACTCGCGCGACCTGTCCGAGGGCTTTCGCCGCGCGCTGCACGAGGCCGAGCTGAGCGTCTCGGGCGGCTGACCGCGCGGGTCGGCGACGCGCCAGCGCAAGTTTCTGTACGCTTGCGGCGCTCGACGACGACGACGGGGGAGCACGCGTGCAGCGCTGCACAGCACGGACGACGCGACGCTCGCGGAACGCGGTCCTCGCACTGCTCACGGCGGCAGTCGTCGCGCTGAGCGCCGCCTGCACGAGCGGGCCCGCCGCTCCCGCCTCGACCTCGACACCCGTCGGGTCGGGATCGGCGGCCGCGCCCGCGGGTGCGCGCGACGTCGGCGTGCAGCTCTTCCAGTGGACGTGGGACGCGATCGCGACGGAGTGCACCGATCGCCTCGGCCCCGCCGGCTACGGCTGGGTCCTCACCTCGCCGCCGCAGGAGCACGTTCTCGGGAGCCAGTGGTGGACCGCCTACCAGCCCGTCAGCTACCGCATCGAGTCCCGGCTCGGCTCGCGCGCGCAGTTCGGTGCGATGGTCACCGCGTGCCACGCCGCGGGAGTCGACGTCCTGGCTGACGCGGTGATCAACCACATGACCGGCAAGGACGCTCCCGGCACGGGCTGGGCCGGGTCGACGTACTCGCACTACGACTACCCGGGCGTCTGGTCGGACGCGGCGGGGGACTTCCACCACTGCGGCGTCGGCACCTCCGACGACATCGCCAACTACAAGGACGCCTACCAGGTGCAGACGTGCGAGCTGAGCAACCTCGCCGACCTGGCGACCGGCACGCAGCACGTCCAGGACGGGCTCGTCGCCTACCTGACGGACCTGCTCTCGCTCGGGGTCGACGGGTTCCGCATCGACGCCGCCAAGCACATCCCCGCCGCCGACCTTGCCGCCGTCATCGGTCGCCTTCCGGCCGGCACCCGGATCGCGTCGGAGGTGATCCGCGGCAGCGGCGAGCCCGTGACGCCCGAGCAGTACACAGCGATCGGCGACGTGCTCGAGTTCGGCTGGGGCAAGGACGTGGCCGGCATGGTGCGCGGCGGGTCGCTGGGGCTCGCTGCCGGGCTGGGGACCGGGGCCACGTACCTCCCGTCCGACAAGGCGTGGATCTTCGTCGAGAACCATGACACCGAGCGCGGTCGCACGACGCTCGGGTACGGCGACGGGGCCGACTACGTCCTCGCGAACGTGCTGATGCTGGCGACCGACTACGGCCGGCCGATCGTGTACTCCGGGTACGCGTTCAGCGACCGGGACGCGGGTCCCGTCCAGGACGCGGCCGGCAAGGTCCTGGACGCGCGGTGCCCCGCGGTGGTCGGTCCGGACGTGACCCACGCCGACGGCGAGTGGGTGTGCCAGCACCGCTGGACGGCGATCGAGGGCATGGTCGGCTGGCGTGACGCGGTCGGCGACGACCCGGTGGGGGACCGCTGGGAGCACGGCGACGCCTTCGCGCTCAGCCGGGGCTCGCGCGGGTTCGTCGTGCTCAACGGCGGCGACGTCGAGGTGTCGGCGCAGGTCCCCACGACGTTGTCAGACGGTTCGTACTGCGACGTCGTGGCGGGGCCGGCGGTCGAGGGCCGGTGCACGGGTGATCCCGTCACGGTGCGCGGCGGGCTCGCGGATGTCCGCGTGGCACCGCACACGGCGCTGGCGCTCCACGTCGGAGCGCCAGCAGGGGCTTGACCTGCGGGGCGAGCTCAGCCCAGCCGGCACCAGACCGTCGTGTCGCTCGGCACGAGGATCGTCCCGTCGTCGCTGGTCGTGAGCTCGCCGCTCGCCAGGAGCACGTGCAGCGTCTCGGACCCCGGCAGTGCGATGGGCTCGTCGCCGAGGTTGACGACGACGTAGACGTCGCGGTTCGCGAAGGCCACGACGCGGGACGCGATGTCCGGGTCGGGTCCGTCGACCCAGCAGAGGGACCCAGAGCCGAGGTGGAAGTCGCGCCGCAGGCGCAGCGCCTCGCGGTACAGCTCGTACGTCGAACCACGGGTGCCGCGTTGGGCGTCGAGGGCGTAGGCGGCCCACGAGGCCGGTTGCGGGAGCCAGGAGGCGCCGGTCGGCGAGAACCCGAAGCCCGGCGCCTCGGCGACCCAGGGCAGCGGCACGCGGCAGCCGTCCCGGCCGCGCTCGGTGTAGCCCGAGCGCCACCAGGCGGGGTCCTGCCGGAGGTCGTCGTCCAGCGCGGTGTGCTCGGGCAGGCCGAGCTCCTCGCCCTGGTACAGGTAGGCCGAGCCTGGCAGGGCGAGCATGAGCAGCGTCGCGGCGCGTGCGCGGCGCAGGCCGAGCTGCTCGTCGGGCTGCTCGTCGCCCGCCCCGATGCCGTTGGGCCGGGAGCCGGGCTCGGCGAGGCCGAGGCGCGAGGTGTGGCGGACGACGTCGTGGTTCGACAGGACCCACGTGGTGGGGGCCCCGACGTCGTCGCTCGCCGCGAGCGAGGCAGCTACGACGGTCCTCAGCGCGGCCGCGTCCCAGTGGGTCGTGAGGAACGAGAAGTTGAACGCCTGGTGCATCTCGTCGGGCCGGACGTAGCGCACGAGCCGCTCGAGGGGCTCGACCCACGCCTCAGCGACCAGCGCGCGGTCACCGTCGTACTCGGCGAGAACCCGGTGCCACGAGCGGTAGATGTCGTGGACGCCGTCCTGGTCGAACATGGGCCCGGAGTCGCCCGCGCCCGACGAGCCGTCGTCCTCGACGCTGCCCTCGATCATCGAGGCCTCGCCGTCCCAGTCCGGCAGGCCGGGCGCCTTGACCAGGCCGTGCGCGACGTCGATCCGGAAGCCGTCGACACCGCGGTCGAGCCAGAACCGCAGGATGCTCTCGAACTCCGCGCGCACCTCGGCGTTGGTCCAGTCGAGGTCAGGCTGCCGGGTGTCGAACAGGTGCAGGTACCACTGCCCGGGGCGGCCGTCGGGGTCGGTCGTGCGGGTCCAGGCGGGCCCGCCGAAGATCGACGTCCAGTTGTTGGGCGGCAGGTCGCCGTCGGGGCCCTTGCCCTCGCGGAACAGGTAGCGCGCCCGCTCCGGGCTGCCGGGACCGGCGGCGAGCGCGGCGCGGAACCAGACGTGCTCGTCCGACGTGTGGTTGGGGACGAGGTCGATGAGGACGCGCAGACCCAGCCGGTGGGCACGCTCGAGCAGGACGTCGCAGTCCGCGAGCGTGCCGAACAGGGGGTCGACGTCGCGGTAGTCGGCGACGTCGTAGCCCGCGTCGGCCTGCGGGGAGCGGTAGAACGGCGAGAGCCAGATCGCGTCGACCCCGAGGCGTGCGAGGTGATCCAGCCGCGAGGTGATGCCGGGGAGGTCGCCGATCCCGTCGCCCGTCGCATCGGCGAACGACCGCGGGTACACCTGGTAGATGACCGCGTGGCGCCACCACTCGGAGGAGGGCGACCCCGCGGGGTGGACGAGCGTCGTGGTGATGTGGCCGAGCGTGCTGTCGGTGCTCACAGGGAAGTGCCTCGATTCGGCGGGACGGGCGCGTGCACCCGGTCGGTCGGTCGGTCAGTCAGGGTCCGGCCGCGCCCGGCTCGGGAAGGGCCCGGCGCGAGAGTGTCGGTTTCAGCGTACGGCGGGAGCCACGCCCGTCGACCCGCGGACGATCAGCTCGGGGTGGAACAGGAGCTCGGTCCGCGTGCCGCGCACCCCGTTGATCTCGGCGACGAGCGCGCTGACCGCGGCGTGCCCCATCGCCTGGACGGGCTGGCGGACGGTGGTGAGCGGCGGGTCCGTGAAGGCGATCAGCGGCGAGTCGTCGTAGCCGACGACCGAGATGTCGGCCGGCACGTCGAGCCCGCGCGCCCGTGCTGCGCGGATGGCGCCGAGGGCCATGAGGTCGGAGCCGCAGATGATCGCGGTGTGACCGGTCGCGATGAGCTCACCGGCAGCAGCCTGCCCACCCTCGACGGTGAACAGGGTCGTCACGATGTGGCTGGCCGCGTCCGTGTCGTCGAGGTGACGCGCGAGGTTGTCGGTGAATGCCGCGACCTTGCGCTGTGCCGGGACGAAGCGCTCGGGGCCGATCGCGAGACCGATCCGCCGGTGGCCGAGCGAGATGAGGTGCCGGAACGCGAGGTCCATGGCGGCCGCGTCGTCGCTCGAGACCGCCGGTGCGTCGACACCCTCGGCGTAGCCGTTGACGAGCACGATCGGCATGCCACGGCTGCGCAGCCGGTGGTAGCGGTCACGGCCCGCGGTGGTGTCCGCATGCAGCCCCGAGATGAAGACGATGCCCGCGACGGCGTGCTCGAGGAGCATCTCGACGTACTGGTCCTCGGTTGTGCCACCGGGCGACTGCGTGCACAGCAGCGGCGTGTACCCGGCCTCCGAGAGCATCGACTCGACGACCTGTGCGAACGCGGGGAACACCGGGTTGGTCAGCTCGGGGACGACGAGCCCGACGAGACCCCGGGAGCGCGTGTGCAGCTTCTCGGGGCGCTCGTAGCCGAGCATGTCGAGGGCCGCGAGCACCGCCTGGCGGGTCTGCGTGGAGACGCCATGCTTGCCGTTCAGCACGCGCGAGACGGTCGCCGTGCTGACGCCCGCCTGTTCGGCCAGGTCTGTCAATCGAGTGCGCACGTGCGGCAGCGTAGGGGACACGGGACCTCCTCGTCCGTGAGCGGCCTCGCGGTCACCCGCTTGCCGTGAAACTGTTGCCTGAAAGTTACCGTAACGAGTTGCAGACTTTGCAGCAAGCGGGTTAGCGTCGTGCCATCAGGCCAGAGTCGGTGGGACAACCCGTCGGCGTACGGCTTCTCCCACAGATCCTTGGAGACACGAAGATGCGACGGAGCATCCCCCTTGTTGCCACTGCCCTGGGCGTGGCGCTCACGCTGGCGGCGTGCAGCGGGTCGTCCAACACCCCGGCGGCCGAGAACACCCCTTCAGAGACAGCAACCACCGCAGCGCTCACCGGCACTCTGACGATGTGGGTCGACGACACGCGCATCAAGGAGATGCAGCCGGTCGTCGACGCGTTCACCCAGAAGACCGGCGTCAAGGTCTCCCTGGTGCAGAAGGCGTCCGGCGACATCGGCAAGGACTTCGTCGCCCAGGTCCCGACCGGCGAGGGTCCCGACGTCATCGTCTCGGCCCACGACGGACTGGGCGAGTGGGTCAACAACGGCGTCGTGGCGCCCGTCCAGCTCGGCGACAAGGCGAAGGACTTCTCGGCCTCGGCCATCGCCGGCGTGACCTACGACGGCAAGACCTACGGCACGCCGATCTCGATCGAGAACATCGCGCTGGTCCGCAACAACAAGCTCCTCAAGGACACCCCCGCGAAGACGTTCGACGAGCTGGTGACCCAGGCCAAGACGGCCGGGACCCCGTTCTCGGTGCTCATCCAGCAGGGCGACGCCTCGGACCCGTACCACCTGTACCCGCTGCAGTCCTCGTTCGGCGCCCCGGTGTTCAAGCAGAACACGGACGGCTCCTACACCAAGACCCTTGCGCTCGGGGGTGACGCCGGTACGGCGTTCGCCGCGTACCTGGCCAAGCTCGGCACGGAGAAGGTCCTCGACCTCTCGATCGACGGCGCCAAGGCCAAGCAGGCGTTCCTCGACGGTCAGGCGCCGTACATGATCACCGGCCCGTGGAACACCTCAGCCTTCGTGGCGGCGGGCATGGACATCTCCGTGCTCCCCGTCCCGAGCGCCGGCGGCCAGCCGGCCCAGCCGTTCGTCGGGGTCCAGGGCGTGTTCATCTCGGCCAAGTCGAAGAACCCGGTCCTCGCCAACGAGCTCGTCGTCAACTACCTGTCGACCGAGGCAGCTCAGGACCTCCTGTTCAAGGAGGGTGGCCGCATGCCGGCCAACGCTGCGTCTGCCGCGAAGGTCAACGACCCGATCCTCAAGGGCTTCAACGACGCCGGCGCGACCGGTGCCCCGATGCCGGCCATCCCGGCGATGAGCACGGTGTGGGCCTTCTGGGGCGCGACCGAGGCCCAGATCATCGGCGGCCAGGCCGACCCGGCCAGTGCGTGGACCACGATGGTGGCCAACATCCAGGACGCCGTCAACAAGGTCTGACGCTCGACGAGGTCCCGCCGGGCTGCCGACAGCGGCCGGGCGGGACCTCGTCGTCCTGCGCCGTGCACCTGCGGCGATCTCACCAGCAGTCACGCGCGCACCGGAGGACCCGCATGACCGACCAGCAGACAGTCGAGCACATCGCCCCCCCGAGGGTGCCCGGCGCGGGTTCGCCCCGCCGATCGCACGGGGACGGGTCCCACGCCCGGAACATGTCTCCCGGGTTCGTCGCCAAGCTCGTGCTCGTCGGGACCGTGGACGCCCTCGGTGTCTACGGGATCCTCGCGGCACTGGCGGTGAGGTCGTGGACCATCCTCGCGTTCCTCGTCGTCGCGCTCCTGGTCGTGAACTGGGTGTACTTCTCGCGGCGCGCGGTCCCCGGCAAGTACCTCGTCCCCGGCCTGCTCTTCCTGCTCGTCTACCAGCTGTTCGTCATGGCGTACACCGGCTACGTCGCGTTCACGAACTACGGCGACGGCCACAACTCGACCAAGTCCGACGCGATCGAGGCGATCGCGATCCAGAACGAGACGCGTGTCGCGGACTCGCCGACGCTCCCGCTGACGGTGGTGCGCCACGCCGGCGAGCTCGGGTTCGCCGTCGTGCAGAACGGCGACGTCGAGGTCGGGACGGCCACGCAACCGTTCACCGTGTCCGCAGGCGCCACCGTCGAGGGCGACCGCGTCACGGCCGTGCCCGGCTGGGACGTGCTGGGGTTCGCCACGATCGCCCAGGAGCAGGACGCGATCATCGCGCTGCGGGTGCCCTTCTCCAACGATCCCAAGGACGGCTCGGTCCGCACCCAGGACGGCTCGACGGGCTACGTCTACCGGTCCACGCTCGCCTACGACGCGGCGGCCGACACGATGACCGACACAGCGACCGGCGTGACGTACACGCCATCGCACACGGGCAACTTCGTGTCGCAGGCCGGCGACCGGCTCACGCCCGGCTGGCGTGTGGGGGTCGGCTTCGACAACTTCACCCGCGTGTTCACCGACTCGCGGCTGACCGGACCGTTCGCAGAGATCGCGGTCTGGACCTTCGTGTTCGCGGCGCTGTCCGTGCTGACGACGTTCGCCCTCGGTCTGTTCCTCGCGATCGTGTTCAACGACCCGCGTGTGCGCGGCCGCAAGGTCTACCGATCGCTGCTCATCCTCCCGTACGCGTTCCCGGGGTTCCTGTCCGCGCTCGTCTGGCGAGGCATGCTCAACTCGAAGTTCGGGTTCATCAACGAGGTCCTGCTGGGGGGCGCGAACATCCCCTGGCTGAGCGACCCGTGGCTGGCCAAGGCGTCGATCCTCATGGTCAACCTCTGGTTGGGCTTCCCGTACATGTTCCTCGTCTGCACGGGCGCGCTCCAGGCTATTCCGGAGGACCTCATCGAGGCGGCGCGGATCGACGGTGCCGGACGCTGGCGGGTCTTCCGGTCCATGACGCTGCCCCTGCTCATGATCTCGGTCGCGCCGCTGCTGATCTCGTCGTTCGCATTCAACTTCAACAACTTCACGCTCATCTACATGCTGACCGGCGGCGGCCCCAACTTCGTCGGCTCGCCCGTCGTGGTGGGCCACACCGACATCCTCATCTCGATGGTCTACTCCGTGGCCTTCGAGAGCGGCACGAAGCAGTACGGCCTCGCGAGCGCGCTGTCGATCCTCATCTTCATCGTGGTCGGCCTGATCGCCTACCTCGGTTTCCGCCGCACCCGCACCCTCGAGGAGATCTGAGATGGCAGGCACGTCTGCGATGGCCGACACCTCCGTGACGAAGGGCGCTGTGACGAGGGGCGACGACGCGAGGGACAACGTCCTGCGAGGTCGTCGGTGGTGGGCCGAGGTGGGCTGGCGGCACGTGGTCGCGATCGTCATGATCGCGCTCTGCGTCCTGCCCCTGGTGTACGTGGTGTCTGCGTCGCTGAACCCGGGCGGCACCCTGACAGGCTCGAACCACCTGTTCCGCACCATCGACCTCGCGAACTTCCGGGCCCTGGGGGCTCGCGGCTACGGGAGCTGGTTCGTCAACTCCCTCGTGATCTGCACGGTGACAGCCGTGGGCACCGTGCTCATGGGAGGGGCCGCCGCCTACGCGTTCTCGCGGTTCCGGTTCCAGGGTCGGCGCGGTGGCCTGACGGCGCTCCTGATCGTGCAGATCTTCCCGCAGATGCTGGCGTTCGTCGCGATCTTCCTCGTGCTGCTCTCGATCGGCGACGTGTTCCCCGCCCTCGGGCTCAACAGCCGCTACGGGCTCATCGCCGTCTACCTCGGCGGCGCGCTCGGGGTGAACACGTTCCTCATGTACGGGTTCTTCAACACCATCCCGCGCGAGCTGGACGAGGCAGCGAAGATCGACGGCGCCTCGCACGCCCAGATCTTCTGGACCATCATCCTGCGGCTGGTCGCCCCGATCCTCGCCGTCGTCGGGCTCCTGTCGTTCATCGGGACGTTCGGGGAGTTCATCGTCGCCAAGGTGGTGCTGCAGCGGCCCGAGGAGTACACGCTCGCGGTCGGCCTGTACTACTGGGCGGCGGACGAGCGCACGGCGCGCTGGGGTCTGTTCGCGGCGGGCGCCGTGCTCGCGGCCATCCCCGTGGTGCTGCTCTTCCTGTTCCTGCAGAAGTACATCGTGTCGGGGCTGACGGCCGGCTCGGTCAAGGGCTAGCAGGCCACGCCAGATGAGGGAGTGAGCACCACGTGACCGCCTGGCCGACGCGTCGAGAGCTGCGTGCCGGTGCGCCGCACCTGCTCGACGAACCGCACCACGACGGCTCCGAGCAGTACGTCCCGCAGCCGACGCCCGCGCTCGGCGACGTGGTGCCCGTGCGGTTCAGGGTGCCCGCCACGGGGACCGAACGTGCGCTGTGGGTCCGCACGGTGCGCGACGGCGAGCCGCGGTTCGTGCCGGCGCGCCTGGACCGTAGCGACGCCCACGAGCGCTGGTACGTCGCGGACGTCCCCGTGCACAACCCGGTCACGGGCTACCGCGCGCTGCTCGACGAGCCCGGCGGCTACCGCTGGCTCAACGCGGGCGGCGTCCACGCCCGCGACGTCCCCGACGCGCACGACTTCCGCCTGACCGTGCACGCGCCTGCACCCCCGTGGCTCGACAGCGCAGTCGTCTACCAGGTCTTCCCGGACCGGTTCGCCCGCGCAGGCACCGGGCCACAGGTGCACGAGGGGCCGCCGCCGGGTCCGCTGCCGGACTGGGCTCTGCCGGCCCGCTGGGACGACGAGCCCATCGCGTCCGGATCCGGCACGTCGCAGCAGTACTTCGGTGGGCACCTCGCGGGGGTCGAGCAGCACCTCGACCACCTCGAGCGGCTCGGGGTCGACGTGCTCTACCTGACCCCTGTCTTCCCCGGGCGCTCCAACCACCGGTACGACGCGAGCACGTTCGACCACGTCGACCCGCTGCTCGGCGGCGACGCCGCGCTCGCGTCCCTGAGCGCCGCGGTGCACGCGCGCGGCATGCACCTCATCGGCGACCTCACCACCAACCACACGGGCGCAGGGCACGAGTGGTTCGCCCGCGCGCAGGCGGACGCCGCGAGCGAGGAGGCGTCCTACTACTACTGGACCGACGCCGCGCCGGGCTACGTCGGCTGGCTCGAGCACGCGTCGCTGCCCAAGCTCAACTACGCGGCGGGCTCGCTCGCGCAGCGGATGATCGAGGGACCGGACTCGGTCATCGGGCGGTGGCTCGGCGCCCCGATGTCCCTCGACGGCTGGCGCATCGACGTCGCGAACATGACGGGTCGGTACGCGTCCGACGACTTCACGAGCGAGGTCGCCCGGACGATCCGGCGGACGATGTCCCAGGTCAACCCGAACTCTGTGCTCGTCAGCGAACACTTCCACGACGCGGGCGCGGACCTCGCGGGCGACGGCTGGCACGCGAACATGAACTACTCGGGCTTCACCCGGCCGGTGTGGACCTGGCTCGTGCCGCCGGACTCCGCGCTGGGGTTCCTCGGGATGCCGGTCCCGGTCCCGCGCCGGGACGGTTCCTCGATGGTCGCGACGATGCGGGACTTCGACTCGGCGGTGCCGTGGTCGGTCACGGCGCGCCAGTGGAACATGCTCGGCTCGCACGACACCGCCCGGCTGCGGACCGTCGTCGGTTCGCGTGAGGCGGTCGCGGTCGCCGCCGGCCTGCTGTTCACCTACCCCGGCACCCCGGCGATGTTCGCGGGGGACGAGGGCGGGCTCACCGGGGTCACGGGCGAGCACGCCCGCGTACCGATGCCGTGGGTCGCCATGTCCAGGCCCGACGACCCGCGGTGGGATGCCCGGACGTTCGAGGTGTACCGCTCGCTCATCGCGGTGCGCCGAGGCAGCCGCGCGCTGCGGGAGGGCGGGATGCGCTGGGCGGTCGTCGCGCCCGACGCCGTGGCCTACCTGCGCGAGACGCTCGACGAGCGCGTCCTGGTCCTCGTCGCGCGTACGTCGTGGGCCGGCACGAGCCTCCCGGCACACCTGCTCGGTCCCGGGTGCGCGCCGGAGAACCTCTACGGCGGCGCCGACCTCCCGGTCCGCGGCGACGCTCTGCACCTGCCGGGCGACGGTCCCGGGGTTCAGGTCTGGCGGCTCGCCTGAGCGAGGCGAACTAGGGTGAGCGCGTGACCGTGGAGACCTGGAGCGACGGCTACGCCGAGCTCGACCGGGCACGGTGGGTCGTCGAGGCGCCCAAGTCGCGTGCCCGGACGCCGTTCGAGCGCGACCGGGCTCGTCTCGTGCACTCGTCGGCGCTGCGCCGCCTCGGGGCCAAGACCCAGGTGCTCGGCCCGTCGTCGGACGACTTCGTCCGTACCCGCCTCACGCACTCGCTCGAGGTCGCGCAGGTGGGCCGCGAGATCGGCAAGGCGCTCGGCTGCGACCCCGACGTCGTCGACACGGCCTGCCTCGCCCACGACCTCGGCCACCCGCCGTTCGGCCACAACGGTGAGCGTGCGCTCGCGTCGCTCGCCAAGGGGATCGGGGGCTTCGAGGGCAACGCGCAGACGCTGCGGCTGCTCACGCGGCTCGAGCCGAAGGTCGTCGCCCCCGACGGCCGCGCGGTCGGGCTCAACCTGACGCGTGCGAGCCTCGACGCGTCGGTCAAGTACCCGTGGTTCGCGGGGGCGGGCCCGCTGAGCCCGAGCGGGCTGCCGACCCACAAGTTCGGCGTCTACGCCGACGACGCACCCGTGTTCGCGTGGCTCCGCGACGGCGCTCCTGCCGGCCGCAAGTGCCTCGAGGCGCAGGTCATGGACCTGGCGGACGACATCTCGTACTCCGTCCACGACGTCGAGGACGCGGTCGTCGGCGGGCGCCTCGACCTGCGGGTCCTCACGGTCGCCGACGAGCGCGCGCGGGTGCTCGCGGCGGTCGAGTCCTGGTACGGCGACCTCGTCTCCGGCCCGGAGCTCGAGGCCGCGATGGACCGGCTCAACGCCGCCGACCTGTGGGCGCAGGGGTTCGACGGGTCGCGCGGAGCGCTCGCGATGCTCAAGGACGCCACCAGCCAGCTCATCGGGCGGTTCGCGGGTGACGCGCACGCCGCGACGCGCGCTCGGTACGGCCCCGGACCCTTGACGCGCTACGCCGCTGACCTCGTCGTCCCGGCCGAGACCCAGGCCGAGATCCTCGTCCTCAAGGGCCTCGCGGTCGCGTACGTGATGGCGCCGCGCGAGCTCGAGCCGCTGTACCACCGTCAGCGCGAGATCCTCGTGGACCTCGTGCGGGTCATGAGCGAGCGCGCCCCGCTCGCGCTCGAGCCGCCGTTCGCCGCCGACTGGGTGCTCGCGGACGACGACGCGGCAAGGCTGCGCGTGGTCATCGACCAGGTCGCGTCGCTGACCGACGTGTCCGCGGCCGAGATGCACGCGCGGCTCGTCCACCCGCCGAGGCGCTGACCAGGAGCTCCGGGCCGCCCGGGCGGGGTCTGCACGTCGGGAGTGGTCCTGCTGCGGCCTAGACTCAGGCCGTGGCAGGACGGATCCGGCGGGAAGACGTGCAGGCGGTCCGTGAACGTGCCCACATCGAGGACGTCGTCGGCGAGCACGTGACCCTGAAGTCCGCGGGCGTCGGCTCGATGAAGGGCCTCTGCCCGTTCCACGACGAGCACTCGCCGTCGTTCCACGTCCGTCCGCAGGTCGGCCTGTGGCACTGCTTCGGGTGCGGCGAGGGCGGCGACGTCATCTCGTTCGTGCAGAAGATCGACGGCCTGCCGTTCTCCGACGCGGTCGAGTACCTCGCGGGCCGCGTCGGCATCCAGCTGAGGTACGAGGAGGGCGGTGCGCCCCGACCGGGTGACGAGCCGGGCCGACGCCAGCGGCTGCTGGAGGCCCACCGCGCCGCAGCCACGTACTTCGCCGAGCAGCTCGCGACCCCGGGCGCCGCGACCGCGCGCGCGTTCCTCGCCGAGCGCGGTTTCGACCGGGGCGCCGCGGAGCAGTTCGGCGTCGGCTATGCGCCGCAGGGCTGGGACTCCCTCCTGCGCCACCTGCGCGGGCGCGGCTTCACCGAGGCCGAGCTCGTCGCGACGGGTCTGCTGAGCCAGAAGGCCGGTGGCGGCGTCTACGACAGGTTCCGGGGGCGGCTCGTGTGGCCGATCCGCGAGGTCACGGGCGACACCGTGGGCTTCGGGGCGCGCAAGCTGTTCGAGGAGGACCAGGGCCCCAAGTACATCAAGACGCCCGAGACGGCCCTCTACAAGAAGTCCCAGGTCCTGTACGGCATCGACCTGGCGAAGCGTGAGATCGCCCGCGCGAAGCAGGTCGTGGTCGTCGAGGGCTACACCGACGTGATGGCGATGCACCTGTCCGGCGTCGGGACGGCGGTCGCGACGTGCGGCACCGCATTCGGCCCCGACCACGCGCGCATCGTGCGCCGGCTCGTCGGGGATGCCGGCTCGAGCGGCGGCGTCCAGCTCGCGTCGGGCGCCTCGGTCGGCGGCGAGATCATCTTCACGTTCGACGGCGATGCGGCAGGCCAGAAGGCCGCGCTGCGCGCGTTCGGCGAGGACCAGTCGTTCTCCGCCCAGACGTTCGTCGCGGTCGAGCGCAGCGGCATGGACCCGTGCGAGCTGCGGCAGGCGCAGGGGCCCGACGCGGTCCGGGCGCTCGTGGCCGGCCGCACACCGCTGTTCGAGTTCGTCATCCGCTCGACCCTCGCGGCGTACGACCTGGCGACCGCCGA
>DASVMA010000339.1:0-9310 GCA_036384595.1 Cellulomonas sp.
ACGTCCACGCGTCGGCGGGCTGACTCGCCGGTGGCCGGACTACCGGGCAGGGATGTCCGGGCCCACGCGTCGGTAGGAGCAGAACCGGTAGCGCACCCCGGTCGTGACCGACGTGTGCCAGCCCGCCGCGGGTTCACACGCGGTCAGCGCCCAGGCGGCGTCGATCACGGGCGCGTACGTGTCCCCCGCGACCATGTCGTCGATCTCGGTGACCTCGAGCCGGTCCGCGTGCGCGACGGCGGCCTCGTAGACCGCGCCACCGCCGATCACCCAGGCCTCGCGACCCGCGACGAGCTCGAGCGCGGCGGCCATCGTCGGCACCACCCGGGCGCCCGCGGCGACATAACCCGGGGTGCGGGACAGCACGATGTTCTCGCGACCTGGCAGGGGGCGGAAGCGCTCCGGGAGCGACTCCCACGTCGCCCGCCCCATGACGACGGGATGCCCGGACGTCAACGCACGGAAGCGCGCCAGGTCCTCCGGGACGTGCCACGGCAGAGCACCGTCTCGGCCGATGACGCCGTCGGGCGTCTGCGCCCACACGAGTGCGAGGGTCACGGCGCGACCCGTCAGACCGCGATCGGGGCGGAGATCGTCGGGTGGTGCTGGTAGCCGACGACCTCGACGTCCTCGAACGCGTACTCGTCGATCGACGGCGCCTTGCGCAGCGAGAGCGTCGGGTACGGGTACGGCTCGCGCGTGAGCTGCTCACGCACCTGGTCGACGTGGTTGTCGTAGATGTGGCAGTCGCCGCCGGTCCACACGAAGTCCCCGACCTCCAGGCCGGTCTGCTGCGCCACCATGTGGGTCAGGAGGGCGTAG
Source organism: Cellulomonas sp. (assembly GCA_036384595.1). GTDB lineage: Bacteria > Actinomycetota > Actinomycetes > Actinomycetales > Cellulomonadaceae > Cellulomonas_A. Next base: position 823 of record DASVMA010000339.1, read on the forward strand.
GACGCGATGTTGAACGGCACCCCGAGGAACATGTCGGCGGAGCGCTGGTAGAGCTGGCACGAGAGCCGGCCGTCCGCGACGTAGAACTGGAACATCGTGTGGCACGGCGCCAGTGCCATCGACGGGATCTCGCCGACGTTCCAGGCGGAGACGATGTGGCGACGCGAGTCGGGGTCGCGGCGGATCGCCTCGATGACCTGCGCGATCTGGTCGATGTGGCCGCCGTCGGGCGTCGGCCACGACCGCCACTGCACGCCGTAGACCGGCCCGAGGTCGCCGTCCGCGTCGGCCCACTCGTCCCAGATCTTGATGCCGTGCTCGCGCAGCCACGCGACGTTCGAGTCCCCGCGCAGGAACCACAGCAGCTCGTAGACGATCGACTTCAGGTGCACACGCTTGGTCGTGACCAGCGGGAAGCCCGCCGACAGGTCGTAGCGCAGCTGGTGGCCGAACAGGCTCCGGGTCCCGGTGCCCGTCCGGTCGGACTTGGGGGTGCCGGTCTCGAGGACCAGGCGCAGGAGGTCCTCGTACGGGGTCGGGACCGAGGCACCCGCCGGAGTCGTCATGGCGGTCATCCTAAGGGCAGGCACCTGGCGCGACCGGGGGCCCAGGTCGACACTGGGCACATGTCGACGCCCACGCTCCCCCCCACCGTCGCGGCCCACGTCCCGACCGAGCTGCTCATCAACGGGGTGTGGCGCCCAGCCGCGTCCGGCCGCAGGTTCGAGGTCGCCGACCCCGCGACCACGCAGGTGCTGTTCGAGGTCGCGGACGCCGGGCCCGAGGACGCCCTCGCGGCGCTCACGGCCGCCGACTCCGCCCGCGAGGAGTGGCGGGCGGTCTCGCCCCGCGCACGCGCCGAGCTGCTGCGCGCGGTGTTCGAGGAGATGCGGGCCCACGCCGAGGACCTCGCGGCCCTCGTGACCGCGGAGGGGGGCAAGCCGCTCGCCGAGTCCCGCGCCGAGGTCGCCTACGCGGCCGACTACGTGCGGTGGTACTCCGAGCAGGCCGTGCGGCTCGACGGGCTCGCGCGCCGGGCGCCGGGCGGCGGCGCGCACCAGCTCGTCCTGCGGCGACCGGTCGGCCCCGCGCTGCTGATCACCCCGTGGAACTTCCCGATCGCGATGATCGCGCGCAAGATGGCACCCGCGCTCGCGGCCGGCTGCCCCGTCATCGTGAAGCCGGCCCAGCTCACCCCGCTGACCACTGCGTACGTCGCCGAGATGGTGCGCGCCGAGCTCGAGGCACGCGGGTTGCCCGCTGGTGTCCTGGGCATCCTGCCGAGCTCGTCCGCGAGCGCTCTCACGACGCCGCTCCTCGCCGACCCGCGGCTGCGCAAGCTGTCGTTCACCGGCTCGACAGAGGTCGGCCGGATCCTCCTGCGTGGCGCCGCACAGGGCGTCCTGCGCACCTCGATGGAGCTCGGCGGCAACGCGCCGTTCCTGGTGTTCGACGACGCGGACATCCCGGCTGCCGTCGAGGGTGCGCTCGCGGCGAAGATGCGGAACTCCGGGCAGACGTGCGTCGCGGCGAACCGCTTCCTCGTGCACGAGTCAGTCGCGGCCGAGTTCACCGACGGGCTCACCGCTGCGTTCGACCGCCTGGTGGTGGGTCACGGTGCGACGCCCGGCACCACGGTCGGCCCTCTGATCGAGGCGGCCGCCGTCGACCGGGTCGAGGCCGCGGTCGCCGCTGCGGTGGATGGTGGCGCGGTCGTGCGCTCGGGGGGTCACCGCCCGCGGGGGGCGGGGTACTTCTACGCGCCCACGGTCCTCGAGAACGTGTCCCCGGGCGACCTCGTGGTCACCGAGGAGGTGTTCGGTCCCGTCGCCCCCGTCATGACCTTCGCGACCGAGGACGAGGCCGTCGCGCTCGCGAACGGCACCGAGTTCGGGCTCGTCGCCTACGCGTACACGCGCGACGTCGGGCGCGTCATGCGGCTCGTCGAGAGCGTCGAGACGGGGATGCTCGGCATCAACCGCGGCATGGTCTCGGACGCGAGCGCGCCGTTCGGAGGCGTGAAGTCCTCGGGGCTGGGGCGCGAGGGTGGCGAGGCGGGGATCGAGGAGTACCTCGAGACCGTGTACGTCGCGTTGTAGGACGCCGTGGGCTCAGCGGCGGCCTCGCGCCTGACCGCGGTCCCGAGATCGTGTGCGACAGTGTCGGCGTGAGCCCCGATCGCAGCCTCGAGGTCCGGGACGCGATCCGCCAGGCCGTGTCCGTCTCGATCGCGACGGGCCTGTACGGCGTGTCGTTCGGGGCGCTCTCCATCGCGGCGGGCCTCGACCTGCCGCAGACCGCGGCGCTCAGCCTCCTGATGTTCTCCGGGGGCTCGCAGTTCGCCTTCATCGGGGTGATCGGCCCGGGCGGCGCCGTCGCAGCCGTCGCGACGGCCGGGCTGCTCGGGACGCGGAACGGCCTGTACGGCCCGCAGGTCGCTCCCCTGCTCGGTGCCCGCGGGTGGCGTCGACCTGTCGCAGCCCAGCTGACGATCGACGAGTCGACCGCAGTCGCCGCGGCGCAGCGAGACCCGGCCGCGTCGCGCGCAGGGTTCTGGTGGACCGGCATCGGGGTCTTCACGCTCTGGAACGCGTTCACCCTCGTCGGCGCGCTGCTCGGCGACGCCCTCGGAGACCCACGTCGCTACGGCCTGGACGCCGCCGCGGCTGCGGCGTTCCTCGGGCTGGTGTGGCCACGGCTGGGCACCCGGACGGCGCGGACGGCTGCCGCGCTCGCCATCGTCGTCGCTCTCGGGCTCACGCCGTTCGTCCCCGCCGGCCTCCCCGTCCTCGCGGCCGCTGCCGTCGCGATCGTCCTCGGCTGGTCCCGACCGGCCGTCGTCGTCGGGCGCGCAGCGTGAGCCCGTCCGCCATGACCTGGCTCGCCATCCTCGCCGCGAGCGTCGTCTGCTTCGCCCTCAAGCTCGTCGGACACCTCGTGCCGTCGCACTGGCTCGCCGAGCCGCGCGTGGCCCGGACGGCCGCGCTCGTGACGGTGGCCCTGCTCGCGGCCCTCGTCGGCGTGCAGACCTTCACGACGGGGCACTCGATCGTGGTGGATGCCCGGTTGCCCGCCGTCGTGGTCGCCGCGATCGCCCTCGCACTGCGCGCGCCGTTCATCGTCGTGGTGATCGCCGCCGCCGCGACGGCGGCGGTGCTGCGCGCTCTGGGGATGCCCTGAGACCGGAGCGGGAGCCCGCCGGTGGTTGCTAGCCTCAAGACGCTTCCCCCCACCGCCCCTGTCGACGCCCGTCGACCACACTCCCGGAGGTCCTGTTGGCCACCTGCCGCCGACTGCTCGACCGCGGACCTGCGACGGGCCTGCGCGACCTGGTCAGCGCCTGATGGCGCTCTTCAGCGAGCAGGCCGACGTCTCGGTCCGCCCCGCCGTCCCCGGAGACGAGCTGGCGATCGCCGCCACGCAGCTCGCCGCGTGGCGCGACGCCCATCGGGACACGCTCGGCGAGTCCGTCCTGGCCGGCCTTGACGGAGCGGCGTTCGCCGAGCAGTGGGCCGTCGCGATCACGTCGCCGCCGTCCCGCGGCCACCGCGTTCTCGTCGCGTGCGAGGGCGCTGACGTCGTCGGCTTCGTCGCGGTCGGTCCGATCCCCGCACCCGAGGACTCCCCGCTCGACGCGCCCGGAGGCGAGATCCTCGCGCTCGAGGTCGCCCCCCGGTCGCAGCGTGCGGGTCACGGTTCGAGGCTGCTCGCCGCCGCCGTGGATCTCCTGCGCGAGGACGGCGCCGACCACGTGCAGACGTGGGTGCTCGACGGAGACTCCGCACGCGCGCAGTTCCTCGCCTCGGCCGGGCTGGGAGCCGACGACGCGGTCCGCACCCTCGCGAGCGGCACGATGGCCGACGGCTCGGAGCGTCAGGTGACCGAGCACCGCTGGTCTGCCGCGATCTGAGGACGGGTCCGGCGCGGGTCGCCGAGTGCGGTCAGCGCGGTGCAGTCAAGGCGGCCATGCCGATCAGGCGGGCGTGCAGGTCAGGCCGCTCGGTGCAGGTCAGGCCGCTCGGTGCAGGTCAGGCCGCTCGGTGCAGGTCAGGCCGCTCGGTTCAACCGGGAGGCCGTGCGCAGAGACTCGCGGGCCCGACGCCGGTCCCCCGCGGCGTCGTACGCGAACGCGAGCCGGTACCAGGAACCCCAGTCGTCCGGAGCCGCCTCGACCTCGGCGCGGCTCGTCTCGAACTGGGCCCCCGCGGCGGTGCGGTCGATGCGGCCCCCAGGTGAACGCGGCAGGTCGTCGACGCGCAGGGCGCCGAGCGCCGCAAGCTCGTCGGCCATGCGCTGCACGTCGACGGCCAGGCGCCACTCGCGCACGATCGACCAGACCCCGAGCAGCGGCAGCAGGAGCACACCCGCGCCGAGCGCGATCCCGACGGGGGAAGCGGTCCGCAGCAGTGCGACAGCACGATCGGCGACCAGCCACAGGTACAGGCCGAGCAGGGCCGTCAGCGCGACAGCGCCGAGGAGCGAGGCGCGCGGCAGCCGCCGGCGCAGCGTGGACGTCACGTCCGTCACCCGAGGTCGAGCAGGTGCTCGAGCCCGACGGTGAGACCCCGTCGCGCGCCGACGTTCCGCACAGCGTGCAGGACGCCGGGCATGAAGCTCACACGGTCGAACGAGTCGTGCCGGATGGTCAGCTGCTCGCCGGCGTTGCCGAACAGTATCTCCTCGTGCGCGACGAGCCCGCGCAGCCGCACCGAGTGCACCCGGACGCCCTCGACGTCGGCACCCCGCGCCCCGGCGAGCGCCGTGGTCGTCGCGTCCGGGCTCGGTCCGATGCCCGCTGCCGTGCGCGCCGCAGCGATCGCGGCTGCCGTGTGCCGAGCGGTCCCGGACGGTGCGTCCACCTTGTCGGGGTGGTGCAGCTCGATGACCTCGACGGACTCGAAGTACCGCGCGGCGCGGGCGGCGAACGCCATGGCGAGCACAGCGCCGAGGGCGAAGTTCGGTGCGATGACGACGCCGACATCTGGACGGCTCGCGAGGTGGTCGCGAACGCGCCCGAGCGACTCCTCGGTCCAGCCGGTCGTACCGACCACGGCGTGGATGCCGGCGTCGATGAGGGCGTGGACGTTCCCCTCGGTCGCGGACGGAACGGTGAAGTCGACGGCCACCTGCGCTCCGACGTCCGCCAGCAGGGAGAGGTCACCGCCCGCGTCGATCGCGGCCACGACCTCGAGATCAGGAGCCGCGCGAACCGCCTCGACAACGGTCGAACCCATGCGTCCGGCGGCTCCCAGGACGGCGACCTTGATCTGCGCGCTCACGGAGAGTCACCCTAGTCGACCGTGTCCGGCGGCCCGGCGGCAGCCCGCGTCGCTCCCGCCGCCGACGCCTCACGTCGCGCCGCACGAGCGCCGATGGAGCGGCCGTGGGCAGACCGACGTTCGCGACGTGGGCGCGCCATCCCGCGACAGAGGCGGTGGTCGTCGCGCTCGGCGTCGCGACGGCGTCGTGGGCCCTGGTCCACGCCTCGGAGTCCGCGGCCCGAGCGGCGTGGACCGTCCCCCACCTGACCGCGCCGGACGGGTCCGCGATCGCCCTGGCTCCGATGCCCCCGGTCCTCGTGGGCGACAGCCTGCGGATGTCGCTCAGCTGGACGCTGACCGTCCTCGCCTGGGTGGCAGTGCCCCCGAATCCCCTGGTCTCCCCGGTCGCGTGGCCCGGCCCGACGCAACCGATCGACTGGTCGGCGGATCGCTGGGCTCTCACGCTGGCCGATCCTGCGGCGCTCGCTCCCGTGGTGGTGGTGGGCACTGCGGCCGGTTCGAGAGCCAGTCGGTGCGACTCGCGTCGAGAGCGGCGTCAGCCGGACAGCGGTTCGCCGCGCGCTGCTCGCCGTCGGCGTGCCTGCGCTCGCTCTCTGGCTCGGCGCGGTCGCGGTGCTCGTTGCGACGGACACCTATCGGTGGGGCACATCCGAGGCCACGCTCCTGCCGATGGCAGCCGTCGAGCCGGGCGGCGCACTGCTCCTGCTGGTCGTCGCGGCGGCCCTCGTCTCGGGCGCAGGCCACGTCGGGGCGCTGGCGATGCTGGCTGCCCAGATCGCGACGACCGCGCCTGTGGTCGCCATGTGGTCGGGCGGCAGCTCCGACCTGCTCCTGCTCGCCTGCGCGCTGTCAGCTGGAGCCACGGCGTGCGCCGCGTGGTGGCATCCCGTCGCGCGAGCGCTGACGGATCTCGCGGCGGACAGACCAGAGACCACGACCGATGCCCGCGGGATCGTCTGAAGGCCGGAGGGCGTCCTCGACGCGGCGGCGGCACGGGTGGGGATCGCCACAGTGGCTGTCGCGGCGGCGCACCAGCCCGTCGCCGATCAGCTGCGCCGGAGGGCCACCTGAGCCCACGGGCTCCGCACGTCAGTCGCCGAACGGCCCGATCCGTACGAACGACCGCGGCCGCGAGGCCAGCTCGGCCGCGAGCTCCTGCACCCCGGCCGCTGTGACCGACTGGACCGCTTCGAGCGTCTCGTCGAGCGACATGAGCTCGCCGAGCACGAGCTCAGCCTTGCCGAGCCGGTTCATGCGCGAGCCGGTGTCCTCCATGCCGAGCACCAGCCCGCCTGAGAGCTGCCCGATGGACCGCCGCAGCTCGCCTTCGGTGATCCCGCTGTCGGCGAGGCGCTCCCACTCCGAGACGAGCAGCTCGGTGACCTGGTCGACCTTGCCCGGGGCGCATCCGGCGTAGACGCCGAAGATCCCCGTGTCGGCGTGGCCTGACGCGAACGAGTAGGTCGAGTATGCGAGCCCGCGCTTCTCCCGGATCTCCTGGAACAGCCGCGAGGACATGCCGCCGCCGAGGACGGCGTTCAGCACCGACAGCGTGAACCGCCGCGGGTCGGTGGCCGTGAGGCCCGTGCCCCCGACGATCACGTTCGCCTGCTCGGTCACCCGGTGCGTCGTCATCTCGACGCCGACGGTCGGGATGCCGCCCTCGACGTCGTCGGCCGCGCGCCTGCCCAAGGGCGTCGCGTCGGCCGTGAGGTCCCAGCCGCCGTCGGCCAACGCCGTGGCGACCTGCGCGCACAGCGCGTCGTGGTCGACGCCCCCGGCCGCGGTCACGACGAGACCGGCTGAGCGGTAGTGCTCGCGGTAGTGCTCCCAGACAGCGGAGCGCGGCACCGCCCGGATCGTGTCCGGGGTGCCGCCGATCGGCCGTCCGAGCGGGTGCGCTCCGAGGACGGCGGTCGCGAACTGCTCGTGGACGACGTCGCTCGGGTCGTCGTCGTTCATCGCGAGCTCTTCGAGGATCACGCCGCGCTCGGTCTCGAGCTCGTCGACGTCCAGTCGCGCGGAGGTGACCATGTCGGCGATGACGTCGACCGCCATGGGCAGGTCGGTGTCGAGCACCCGCGCGTAGTAGCAGGTGTGCTCCTTGCCGGTCGCCGCGTTGGCCTCGCCGCCGACCTCGTCGAAGGCCTCCGCGATGTCCATCGCCGTGCGCCGGGTGGTGCCCTTGAACAGCAGGTGCTCAAGAAAGTGCGTCGAGCCGTGGTGACCGTCGCTCTCGTCCCGCGAACCGACCCCGACCCACGCCCCGACCGTGGCCGAGCGCAGACCGGGCATGTGCTCCGTGAGCACGCGGACCCCGCCGGGCAGGACGGAACGGCGCACATGTGCGCCGCCGTCCTGCCCGGCGGTCAGCTCGCTGCCCGGCTGACCGGGCGCGACGAGCGGGAGGTCCAGTGGCACGTCAGTCGTCGGCTCCGGCGTCGACCGTGGCAGCAGCGCCCTCGGCCTCGTCGACGACGGCGTGCAGCGACAGCTTGCCGCGCGGGTCGATCTCGCCGATCTCGACCTGGACCTTCTGGCCCACCGAGAGGACGTCCTCGACGTTGTCCACGCGCTTGCCGCCGACGAGCTTGCGGATCTGCGAGATGTGGAGCAGACCGTCCTTGCCCGGCGAGAGCGACACGAACGCGCCGAAGGTCGTGGTCTTGACCACGGTGCCCACGAAGCGCTCGCCGATCTCGGGCATGTGCGGGTTCGCGATGGCGTTGATCGCGGCCCGTGCGGCCTCGGCCGACGGTCCGTCGGTCGCGCCGATGTAGACGGTGCCGTCATCCTCGATCGAGATGTCGGCGCCCGTCTCAGCCTGGATCTGGTTGATCATCTTGCCCTTCGGCCCGATGACCTCGCCGATCTTGTCGACCGGGACCTGCACCGAGATCACGCGCGGCGCGTACGGGGACATCTCGTCCGGGGCGTCGATCGCCTCGTTGATCACGTCGAGGATCGCGAGGCGAGCCTCCTTCGCCTGGGTCAGGGCGCTGCCGAGCACCGACGCGGGGATCCCGTCGAGCTTGGTGTCGAGCTGGATCGCCGTGACGAACTCCCGCGTGCCGGCGACCTTGAAGTCCATGTCGCCGAAGGCGTCCTCGGCACCGAGGATGTCGGTGAGCGCCGCGTAGCGCGTCTCACCGTTCACGGTGTCGGAGACGAGACCCATCGCGATGCCCGCGACCGGTGCACGCAGC
>DASVMA010000340.1:0-3769 GCA_036384595.1 Cellulomonas sp.
TCGGCCCGGGACCTGCACGTCCACCACGGCCGCGTGCACGCCGTCCGCGGGGTCGACCTCCGGGTGAGCGCGGGCGAGGTCGTCGCCGTCATGGGGCGCAACGGTGCGGGCAAGTCCTCGCTGCTCTGGGCCTTGCAGGGCAGCGGGCCCCGGTCACGCGGGTCTGTGCGGATCACGACGCCCTCGGGCGACCTCGACCCCGCGTCCCTGCGGCCCATCCAGGCCCTCGCCCACATCGCGCTCGTGCCGCACACCCCGTCCGACCTGCTGTACCTGGACACCGTGCGCGCCGAGTGCGAGGCGGCGGATGCCCAGGGCCGCGTGCGGGCCGGCAGCACTCACGACCTGCTGACGCGGATCGCCGGTCCGATGCCACCGGACGCGCACCCGAGGGACCTGTCGGAAGGCCAGCGGTTGGCCCTCGCGCTCGCGGTCCAGCTCGCGGGTGCGCCCAGCGTGCTGCTCCTCGACGAGCCCACCCGCGGCCTGGACTACGCCGCCAAGCGTCGGCTGGCCCACGTGCTCGCGGACCGTGCCGCCGCCGGCGGGGCGGTCGTGCTGTCCAGTCACGACGTCGAGTTCGTCGCCGCGTGCGCCGGGCGAGTGATCGTGCTGGCCGACGGCGCGATCGTGGCAGACGGCGACGCTCGGCAGATCTTGATCGCCTCGCCGGTCTTCGCACCCCAGGTCGCGAAGGTGCTGCACCCGCTCGGACTCCTCACGGTCGATGCCGTGCGCAGTGCGCTGGATCCGCTCACGGTGACGCCGTGACGCGGCGCGGCGACGCGCCGTCGGCCATGCCTGTGACGGCACGGACGGTGATCGTCCTGGTCCTCGCGTCGGTCGTCGGGGCACTCGCCTTCGCCTGGCCGCTGCTGATCGACTCGGACCGGGCGCTCGCCCAGGGCACAGACGCGCCGCTGGTGCTGGCGGTGGTGCTGCTCGGCGTCCTGGCGGTCGTCTACGTCGCGATGGGCGACGGTGGGATCGACGTCAAGGCGATCGCCGTGCTCGGGCTGCTGTCGGCGATCGGCTCCGTGCTCCGACCGTTGTCCGCGGGGACTGCGGGCGTCGAGCTGGTGTTCCTCAGCATCGTGCTCGGTGGACGGGTCTTCGGTCCGGCCTTCGGCTTCGCGCTGGGTTCGACGACCCTGGTGACGTCGGCCCTCCTGACCGGCGGGGTCGGGCCGTGGTTGCCGTTCCAGATGCTCGCCGCGTCGTGGGTCGGGCTCGGCGCGGGCCTCCTGCCGCAGCGCCTGCGGGGGCGACGCGAGGTCGTCGTCGTCGCGCTGTATGCGGCAGCTGCCGGACTCGGCTACGGGCTGGTGATGGACCTCTCGTTCTGGCCGTTCCAGCTCGGCGTCGGCACGACTCTGTCCTTCGTCGCCGGGGACCCGATCGGCCGCAACCTCCACCGGTTCCTGCTGTACAGCCTCGGGACGTCGCTCGGGTGGGATGTGGGGCGCGCGGTCACCACGGCGTTCGGCGTCGTCGTCGTGGGTCGACCGGTGCTCGCGATCCTGCGACGCGCCGCGACGCGTGCGTCGTTCGCGTCGGCGTCAGTGGCACCACATATAGTAGCGAGCAGAGACTAGTGCCCCACAGGTAGTGGTTGGCTCGCGTGAAGTCCCCCAGGGAGATGGCATGAGCAAGACGTCGCAGGCAGCCGTCAACGCCGGGACGCGCGGCGCTGGCCAGCCGGAAGCGCCGGGGTTGACCGTCGACCGCGTGTTCACCACGGCCGGGACGCACCCCTACGACGAGGTCGTGTGGGAGCGACGCGACGTCGTCCAGACGAACTGGAAGACGGGCGAGACCGTCTTCGAGCAGAAGGACGTCGAGTTCCCGCAGTCCTGGTCCCTCAACGCGGCGACGATCGTCACGACCAAGTACTTCCGGGGCGCCGTCGGGACCGAGGCCCGCGAGTGGAGCCTGAAGCAGCTCATCGACCGGGTCGTGCACACCTACGCCCGGGCCGGGGCCGAGAACGGCTACTTCGCCACCGACGCCGACGCCGCGACGTTCGACGACGAGCTCACGTGGATGCTGCTGCACCAGGTGTTCTCCTTCAACTCCCCCGTCTGGTTCAACGTGGGCACGACGTCCCCGCAGCAGGTCAGCGCGTGCTTCATCCTCGCCGTCGACGACACGATGGACTCGATCCTCAACTGGTATCGCGAAGAGGGCCTGATCTTCAAGGGTGGCTCCGGTGCGGGCGTCAACCTCTCGCGGATCCGCTCGTCCAAGGAGCTGCTGTCCTCCGGCGGGACGGCCAGCGGACCGATCTCGTTCATGCGCGGCGCCGACGCCTCCGCGGGCACCATCAAGTCCGGCGGTGCGACCCGCCGCGCGGCCAAGATGGTCGTCCTCGACGTCGACCACCCCGACATCGAGGAGTTCGTCGAGACCAAGGCCCTCGAGGAGGGCAAGATCCGTGCCCTGCGCGCGGCCGGCTACGACATGGACCTCGGCGGGAAGGACATCATCTCGGTCCAGTACCAGAACGCGAACAACTCCGTCCGAGTCACCGACGAGTTCATGCACGCCGTCGAGCACGGCACCGCGTTCGGTCTCAAGGCCCGGCAGGACGGCCGCGTCATCGAGACCGTCGACGCCCGGGAGCTGTTCCACAAGATCGCGCAGGCCGCCTGGGCGTGCGCCGACCCGGGGCTGCAGTACGACGACGCGATCAACGCCTGGCACACGAGCCCGGAGTCCGGCCGGATCACGGCGAGCAACCCCTGCAGCGAGTACATGCACCTGGACAACTCCTCGTGCAACCTCGCGTCGCTGAACCTGCTCGCCTTCCTCCGCGAGGACGACACGTTCGACACCGAGCGGTTCGTCAAGGCGGTCGAGCTCGTCATCACGGCGATGGACATCTCCATCTGCTTCGCCGACTTCCCGACGGAGGCGATCGCGGCGACCACGCGGATGTTCCGCCAGCTGGGCATCGGCTACGCCAACCTCGGCGCCCTGCTCATGGCGACGGGACACGGGTACGACTCGGCGGGCGGGCGGGCGCTCGCGGCGTCCATCACGTCACTGATGACCGGAACGGCGTACAAGCGCTCGGCCGAGCTGGCTGCGGTCGTCGGCGCCTACGACGGCTATGCCCGCAACGCCGAGGCGCACCGCCGCGTCATGGCGAAGCACGAGTCGGCCAACCGGGCGCTGGTGCCCGTCGGCGCGATGGATGCCGAGATCCACGCTGCCGCAACCGCCATGTGGCGAGACAGCCTCGCGCTCGGGGCCGAGCACGGGTGGCGCAACGCCCAGGCCAGCGTTCTCGCCCCGACCGGGACGATCGGCTTCATGATGGACTGCGACACGACGGGCATCGAGCCGGACTTCTCGCTCGTGAAGTTCAAGAAGCTCGTCGGCGGCGGGTCGATGCAGATCGTCAACCAGGCCGTTCCGCGATCGCTGAAGCAGCTCGGGTACACGCAGGAGACGATCGAGGCGATCGTGGCGTACATCGCCGAGCACGGGCACGTCGTGGACGCCCCCGGCCTGCAGCCCGCGCACTACGAGATCTTCGACACCGCGATGGGGCGACGCTCCATCGCCCCGATGGGGCACGTCACGATGATGGCGGCGGTCCAGCCGTTCCTCTCAGGAGCGATCTCCAAGACGGTGAACCTTCCCGAGAGCGCCACCGTCGACGAGATCGAGGAGATCTACTTCGAGGGTTGGAAGCTCGGCCTCAAGGCGCTTGCTGTCTACCGCGACAACTGCAAGGTCGGTCAGCCGCTGTCCGACGGCAAGG
>DASVMA010000341.1:0-6359 GCA_036384595.1 Cellulomonas sp.
CGCGGGCGAGCCCGGCGTGGGCAAGTCGACGCTGCTCCTCGACGTCGCGAGCCGCGTCGCGCAGGGCGCAGGCGGGCGGCCGGACGGCGCACGCAGCAGCGGCCGCGTCCTGTATGTGACGGGTGAGGAGTCCGCGGGCCAGGTCCGGCTGCGCGCCGAACGGATCGGCGCGCTCGACCCGAACCTGCTGCTCGCCGCCGAGACCGACCTCGGCACGGTCCTCGGCCACATCGAGCAGGTCGACCCCGTGCTGCTCGTCCTCGACTCCGTCCAGACCATCGCGTCGTCCGCGGTGGACGGCACAGCGGGCGGTGTCAGCCAGGTGCGCGAGGTCGCTGCCGCCCTCATCTCAGCAGCCAAGGAGCGAGACCTGCCGGTCGTGCTCGTCGGGCACGTGACCAAGGACGGCTCGGTCGCCGGTCCACGCACGCTCGAGCACCTCGTTGACGTGGTGTGCCAGTTCGAGGGCGACCGCCACTCGCGCCTGCGCCTGCTGCGCGCCACCAAGAACCGGTACGGCCCGACCGACGAGGTCGGCTGCTTCGACCTCTCGGAGTCGGGGATCGTCGGGCTCGCCGACCCGAGCGGCCTGTTCGTCTCGCACGAGCTCAACCACGTCCCCGGCACGTGCGTGACCGTGACGCTCGAGGGTCGCCGTCCGCTCGCGACCGAGGTCCAGGCGCTCGTCGCGCCGAGCATGCTCGCCAACCCCCGTCGCACGACGAGCGGGGTCGACGCGAGCCGGCTCGCGATGGTCCTCGCCGTCCTGCAGCGCCGGGTGGGCGCGCGCCTCGCCGACCAGGACGTGTACGTCTCGACCGTCGGTGGCGCGCGCGTCGTCGAGCCGTCGGCGGACCTGGCGCTCGCGCTCGCGACGGCGAGCTCGCGGGAGAACATCGCGCTGCCCCGCGGGCTCGTCGCGCTCGGAGAGGTCGGGCTCGCGGGCGAGATCCGACCCGTGACCGGCGTCTCCCGGCGCCTTGCCGAAGCAACACGACTCGGGTTCGTGCGCGCCGTCGTGCCGGCCGGATCGGTCGAGCCGGGTAGTGCGCCGGGGGGCATCGAGCTGATCGAGGTCAGGGATCTCGCTGAAGCAGTGCTGGCCACGGGCGTGGCCGGTCACCGCTGAGACCCGCGCGGTCGGACACCCGTGTGACCGGCACGGTCGAGCACCGCTGAGCGCACGGTCCGGTAGATCCCGGTTCCGCCTGACCGAGGTACCCCCACACCCGCGTCGCCGGCACCCGCGCCTGCGAACCGCCGGACCACATCCAGTGGGGCGTCAGCCCCGGACCGTAGGATCGCCTCGTGTCCTCTAACCCCACGCCCGACGAGCTCCTACGGCTGACGCTCGCCGCGGTCGCCCCCGGCCAGGCGCTGCGCGACGGCCTCGAGCGGATCCTGCGCGGGCGCACCGGCGCCCTCATCGTCCTGGGCCATGACGACACGGTCGAGGCCATGAGCTCGGGCGGGTTCGTCCTCGACGTCGAGTTCTCCGCGACCCGTCTGCGTGAGCTCGCGAAGATGGACGGCGCGATCATCGTCGACCGGGAGATCACCCGGATCCTGCGGGCCGGCGTCCAGCTGCTCCCGGACCCGACCATCGAGACCTCCGAGTCCGGCACGCGCCACCGCACCGCCGAGCGCGTCGCCAAGCAGACCGGCTACCCCGTCGTGTCCGTGTCGGCGTCGATGCGGATCGTCGCGCTCTACGTCGGCGGGCTGCGTCAGGTCGTCGAGGACTCCGACACGATCCTGTCGCGCGCCAACCAGGCCCTCGCGACGCTCGAGCGGTACAAGTCCCGCCTCGACGAGGTCAGCGGCACGCTGTCGGCCCTCGAGATCGAGGACCTCGTGACCGTCCGGGACGTGTCCGCCGTCGTCCAGCGCCTCGAGATGGTGCGACGCATCTCCGAGGAGATCGCGGGCTACGTCATCGAGCTCGGCAGCGACGGCCGGCTGCTCTCGCTCCAGCTCGACGAGCTGACCGGGGGCATCGCCGCAGACCGCGAGCTCGTCATCCGCGACTACCTCGACTCGGCCCGCCCAGACCGCGGTGAGCACGCGGTCCAGGACGCGCTCGCCGAGCTCGACTCGGCCGAGCTGCTCGACCTCGCCCACATCGCCCGCGTCCTCGGGCTTCCCGGCGGCGGCGACACGCTCGACGCCGCTGCGGGTCCCCGCGGCTACCGGCTGCTGTCCAAGGTCCCGCGCCTCCCGGCCGCGATCGTGGACCGCCTCGTCGGGCACTTCGGCGGGCTGCAGAAGCTCCTCGCGGCCGGCATCGACGACCTCATGGCCGTGGACGGCGTCGGCGAGCAGCGGGCCCGGGCAGTGCGAGAGGGCCTGTCGCGGCTCGCGGAGTCGAGCATCCTCGAACGCTACGTCTGACGCGAGCACGCACCCGACCTGCACGGCCCGGCATCGCCGCTAGATGAGCGCCCGGCGTTCGAGCTGCTCGTAGGTCTCCGTCGCATCCGTCCGGCGCTCCCACGCCACGGCCGCACCAGCAGCCAACGACGCGGGGACGTCGAGCACCCGCTGGTTGCGGCTGCCGCGGAACTGCAGGCTCAGGTCGCGCTCAGCGAGCTCGAAGGGCCCGTCGACCAGGACGTCCAGGTGCTCGAGCAGCGCGACCTTGTCGGGGGTCTCGGCCGTCAGCTGCTCGAACGTGTAGCCGCTCCAGCACCAGATGTCCTTCGCGGTGCCGAACACCTCCCGGACCCGCCCGACCAGGCGCAGGCACACGCCGGTGTTGAGGAACGGCTCGCCGCCCAGCAGAGTCAGCCCCTGGACGGACTCGTGGGCCAGGTCCGCGAGGATCCTCTCCTCGAGCTCGTCGGTGTACGGCTGGCCGTAGCGGAAGCTCCAGGCACGCTCGTTGAAGCAGCCCTCGCACGCGAACAGGCACCCGCTGACGTAGAGGCTGCACCGCACGCCCTCGCCGTCGACGAACATGAACGGCTTGTAGTCGGCGACGAACCCCTGACTGACCTTCTCGGACCGCCACTCCCCCGGGTTCGGGATGCGCACGCGGACCCCTCAGTCGACAGCGGACGAGGGCGCGACGAGCTCGGTGCTGCCCTCCATGTGCTTGGCGCGCGACGCGATCTCGGAGTGCCGCCCGTGGACCATCGGGCGTGCCTGCGGGTTGCCGAGGTAGCCGCAGGTGCGCTTGACGACGTCGCACGTGCGCGGGTCGGAGTTGCCGCAGCCGGGGCAGGCGAACCCGCGCGCGGTCGGCTCGAAGTCGCCGGTGAACCCGCACGCGTAGCAGTGGTCGATCGGCGTGTTGGTACCCAGGTAGCCGACGCGGTCGTAGGAGTAGTCCCACACCGCCTCGAGCGCCTTCGGGTTCTGCTGCAGCACGGGGTACTCGCAGTAGTGGATGAACCCGCCCGACGTGAACGCCGGGTAGTCCTTCTCGAAGTCCAGCTTCTCGAACGGCGTCGGGCTCTTGCGGACGTCGTAGTGGAAGCTGTTGGTGTAGTAGTCCTTGTCGGTGATGTCGGCCACCGAGCCGAACTTCGCCTTGTCGAGCCGGCAGAAGCGGTCGGTGAGGCTCTCGCTCGGCGTGGAGTACACGCTGAACTGGTAGCCGTGCTCGGCGGTCCACGATGCGGCGTGGGAGTGCAGCGCCCCGAGGATCTCGAGCGTGAACGCCTTGGCCTCGGGGTCGCCCTCCCAGGAGCCGCCGTAGAACGCGGCGGCGACCTCGTAGAGCCCGATGTAGCCGAGCGACACCGTGGCGCGCCCGCCGCGGAACAGGCTGTCGACGTCGTCGTCGGGCCCGAGCTGCTTGCCGAAGGCGCCGTGCACGTAGAGGATCGGCGCGTTGCCCGGGGTGGCCTGCTTACACCGCTCGATCCGGTACACGAGCGCGTCGTGCACGGTGGCGAGCCGCTCGGTGAGCAGCGACCAGAACGACTCGAGACTGCCGCGGGCCTCGAGCGCGATGCGGGGCAGGTTGAGCGTGACGACGCCCAGGTTCATGCGCCCTTCGGCGACGTCGTGACCGTCCTCGTCCTGCCAGCCCTGGAGGAACGAGCGGCACCCCATCGGGACCTTGAAGCTCCCCGTGAGCTCGACGATCTTGTCGTAGTTGAGGACGTCGGGGTACATGCGCTTGGTCGCGCACTCGACGGCCAGCTGCTTGAGGTCGTAGTTGGGGTCGCCCGGCTCGAGGTTCAGGCCGCGCCGGACGGTGAAGATGAGCTTCGGGAAGATCGCGGTGCGCCGCTCGCCGCCGAGCCCGCCGATGCGGATCTCGAGGATGGCCCGCTGGATCTCGCGCTCGAGCCACCCGGACCCCAGACCGAAGCCGAGAGTCGTGAACGGCGTCTGCCCGTTGGACGTGAACAGTGTGTTGATCTCGTACTCGAGGCTCTGCATCGCGTCGTAGATGTCCTTGCGGGTCTTCTCCTCCGCGTAGGACTGCCAGCGGGACTCGTCGGAGATCCACCGCTGGGCGTCGGCCAGGTGCTTGGCGAGGTTCTTCGCGGCGTAGGGCGCAAGCAGCTCGTCGATCCGGTTGGCCGAGCAGCCGCCGTACTGGCTGGATGACACGTTCGCGATGATCTGCGAGATCTGCGCCGTCGCCGTCCCGATCGAGCGCGGCGGGTCGACCTGCGCGTTGCCGATCCGGAAGCCCTCGGCCAGCATCGTGCCGAAGTCGATGAGGCAGCAGTTCGTCATGGGCGCATAGGGGTGGTAGTCGAGGTCGTGGTAGTGCAGGTCGCCCTTCTGGTGGGCGTTCGCCACGTGCGGCGGGAGCATCCGCAGGCCGATCGCCTTGCCGACCGCGCCGGCCGTCAGGTCCCGCTGGGTGTTGAAGACCTCGCTGTCCTTGTTCGCGTTCTCGTGGACGACCGAGGACTCCTTGTCGATCAGCTGGATGATCGAGTGGTTGATGTCCGTGGTCTTGCTCCGGGCGAAGTCCCGCTGGACGCGGTAGCTGATGTACGCCTCGGCGACGTCGTACTCGCGGCTCTCCAGCAGGATGTGCTCGACGACGTTCTGGATCTCGTAGATCTTGACCGCGTCCGTGAACCGCTCGGCGAGCTCGGCGTCGATGCGCGCGACCAGGTCGTTCAGCGCGCGGTCCGTCAGCGGCGTCAGCTTGCCGTGCACCTCGACGAAGGCCTTGGCCAGCGCGGCCCTGATCCGGGAGTGGTCGAACTCCAGCGTCCGTCCGTCGCGCTTGAGGACCGTCATCCTGCGCGGCTCGGTGGCCGTCCCGGCGTCGGACCCCACCTGGTCAAGCTCGACAACAGTCACAGCGACTCCCGATCCTCACGGCCTGCTCACACAACATGTGGTGTGAATGACAACCGTGCAACACTAGATCTGGGGTCAGCGGCGACCTAGGCCGTTGGTCCTACCCGCATCGCGACACGCACCCGCTCGGGTCACCCGAGCACGAACACCACAGGCTGCGAGCTCACGCCCGCGAGCGTCAGCGTCGCCGAGTAGGTCCCCTTGAGAGCCGCTGGCTGACCGCCGGGGCAGCCCGCCACCGACCGCGTGCGCTGCCACTGCACCGTGGTCGTGTCGGGGGCGCCGGGCGCGAGCAGCAGCTCCCGGGTCAGCGTCGCGCCGGACGCGCAGTCGCGGCTCGACCAGATCCGGTCGGCCCCGGACATGACGACGATCTCGCGCTGGGCCTCGCCCGCGTCGACGACGCAGCCGACGGTGCCGTTGTTGACGAGCGCGACGGTGAAGGTCGGGAGCGCCGAGGCGGGGTACGACGCGGCGTCGGCCGCGAGCGTCAGCCCGAGCGACGCGGGCGCGCACGGCTGCGGGCCGACAGCCGCCGACGTCGTCGTCGGTGCGGGCGCCGCACCCTTCGCACCGGAGAAGAGGTCACCGGCCTTCCCGGCGACGAACGGCACGGCCCACGCCGCGATCAGGACCACCGCGACGACCGCCGCCAGGACCACCAGACGCCGCACCCAGTACACGCGCGCGGGCAACGAGCCCTCAGGCCGAAGTACCCCCACGTCGTCCTCCGATCCGCTGCACCCCCGCACTTCGCAACCTACACACCTGGTGCGCCGTCAGCCGGTACCCACGGGCGGACCCGTCGGGAGAAGATGCCTGCGTGAGCCGCGCCCCCCTCGTCCGCGACGCCGTGCTGGCGTGGTTCGACCTCCACGCGCGCGACCTGCCCTGGCGGGCACCCGACCGCACCCCCTGGGGCGTCCTCGTCAGCGAGGTCATGCTGCAGCAGACCCCGGTCGTCCGGGTCGAGCCGGCGTGGCGCGCGTGGATGGATCGCTGGCCCGAGCCGCACGACCTCGCGCGCGCCGGGACGGACGACGTCCTGCGCGCCTGGGACCGGCTCGGCTACCCCCGCCGTG